>CAIVHI010000283.1 GCA_903905685.1 uncultured Bacteroidota bacterium
CCGGGTTGTTTCCCTATTTCATTGCCGTAAACAATGAGGGGGTGGTTATTGGTTTTGGCAATAACCTACCCAATGTCTGCGGCATCAAGAAGGGTGTCCGTTTTGCCGAATTCTTTGTCCCGAAGCACAAGTTCGACAACATTCCGTTGGAATTCAGTTCCGTAATACCCATCAATCAACCCCTAACCCTACAGCCCATAGATGCACCGGCGGTGCAGATGTTGGGGAAGTTCCATTACTTGGCGCAGAACGAGGCCTACATCTTTATCGGCACTCCCGACTATCGTATGGCAGATGGTGAAGCCCACCCGGCTACCCCACCTATTCCAGGGCCCGCTCCCGTAGAGCCCATAGTTGGAAGAGAACAGTCGGGCACGCAGCGCATATTCGATGACCTCGAAGCCGGTATCCGGTATTTCCAGCAGGAGGAAGAAATTTTGCTGGCATCGGGCGGTGCCGAAGATAAGAACCGCTTGGCCATTACGCTATCGGGTACCGATGGAACCATACTTTGGTGCAATTCGGGCTTCCAGAATATGTGCGGCTATTCGCTGGACGAAGTGAAAGGCAAGCGTCCCCGGGAAGCCATGTATGGAAAGCGGTCGGTATTTATTGCCAAAGACTATGTAGATGCCAATGTGCGGGAGGGCAAGCCGTTCTATTTTGAAAACATCGGCTATACCAAGCAGGGCACCGACTTTTGGTTTGGGGTCATTGTGAGCCCCTTATTTAACCCCAAGCGCGAAATCATCGGCCGCATACACTCCATTAAAGACATTACCACCCGTAAACTCAAGGCACTGCAACTCGAAGAAAACGACCATATCCTTAAAATGGCCATTGATGCGGCGAGAGCCGGCATCTGGACATACGACCGGTCGTCGCGCGAGTTCACCACCTCGGAAATCTGCCGCGAGATGTTGGGCCTCGACCCCGATACCCCCTTTTCGCTAAAAACCCTATTTCGCCGTGCCCACCCCGACGACATCAGCCGGTTCAGCAACAACGTACTTCCGAAAATAACCTTTCAGGAACCCTCCTTCGTATTCGAGCACCGCATCAAAGTGGGTGGCGTTTACAAATATTTCAATGCCCGTGCCAAATGTATACAGTGGAACAGCCGCGGAGAACCCGTGAAATTGGTGGGTACGCTCCGCGACATCGACTCTGACAAGAACCACTTGCTGGAGTTGCAAAAACAGCGGAAATTCTACTACGACATTCTGGACCGTATACCTGCCGAAATTGTGCTGTGGAATCGAGACTATGAATACATTTTTGCCAACAAGAGCGCTGTTGCCGACGATTCAGTTCGCTTCACGATGATCGGCAAAAACGATTTTGACCTTTGCCGAATCGTGGGCATGGCGCCGAAAGTGGCCGAGGATCGCCAAGATGCCATAAAGCGCGTACTGACCGACAAGCGCCAAACCCATTATATTGAAGCGGGTGCCGTGGGCAATGAGGTTCGATACAACTTGAGGGTGTTCAGCCCGCTCACCCACCATGTGAACGACATAGACCTCATCATTGGATATGCTGTAGACATCACCGAGCAAGTGCGCAACGAGCAATACGCCAAGTTGCAGGAGCGCCGCCTCCAAAACATTTTCGACATTGCCAAGGACGGCCTTTTCTTTTCCGACTTTGATGGCACGATTTCCACCTACAATGCGTCTTTCAAGAAAATCATGAATGTGCGGGCCCCGGGGTTTTCGGAGTTACGGTTGTTCGACCTGCTACCGCAAACCGCCCGCGCCTTGTTTAAAGAGAAAATACAAACGCTGCGGAACACCGGGGCTATGCAAAACGGCATCTTCAGCTTCAGGGCACCGCCAGCGGATACCCAAGTAGACAAATTCCTCGATTTCTCTATTGCGCCCGCCGTTCGTCCCGAAGACAATGGGTTCCTCTGCCGAATATCGGACGTTACAGAGGTGGTGGAAAAGGAGAAAAACTTGCGACAGACCATCAATAAGGAAGTGGAACTCAACAACTCGAAAACCAAATTCATCCATATCGCATCTCACGAGCTGCGCACCCCGCTGACCATCATACAGTCGAATGCCGAAATGATAGGCCTCCTACTGGAACGCCCCGACCTGACGGCTAAAAAAGACCCGATGGACTTGACCAGGAAAATAGTAAAGGAAGTATCGGTAATGACCGACATTCTGAACCAACTGATGATAATTGGCAAAGTGGAATCGGGCAAACTCGACATCTCGAAAGAATGGGTGGAGGTGAACAGCTACCTCAACCAAATGGTTCATGACAGTTTCAGCCCGTACACAGACGGACGATGCCTGGAAACGCATGTGCTGCCGGAACCCACGTCTTGGAACTTCGACCCCAAACTATTGAGACACGCATTGGTGAACCTGATTACGAATGCCTTCAAATACTCTGCAAACCGCCTTCCGCCCCAACTTACCGCCCAAATAGTGCAAAACAGGTTAGTGTTGGAGGTGTCGGATTTCGGAATCGGCATACCGCAAAATGAAATCGATTCTTTGTTCCAATCATTTTACCGGGCTTCCAACGTTGGGGGCATATCCGGCACCGGAATCGGCCTGATTGTTGTAGACTATGCCGTAAAGAAACACGGCGGCAATTTAGAGATAGCCACCGCCCAAAATGAAGGTTCCACTTTCACCATTACGTTGCCCGAATAGCCCTGAACCATGAACAAAAGCAAAATCCTGTTTATAGAAGACGACCACAGCGTATCGGAAGCGGTTTGTTTCTTTCTTGACCTCTACGGTTTCGAATTTACCGCCGTTGCCGATGGTATGAGTGCTTTGGAACTCCTTAAACAGCACCGGTACGACTTGGTGCTGTGCGACATCAGCCTGCCGGACATACTGGGATATGAGATATTGCGCTTTGTAAGGTCTCATTTTGCGAGCCGCCATCTGCCCTTCATCTTCTTGACCGCCTATGCCGACAAGCGCGACATCGGTGTGGGCCTGGACCTCGGAGCAGATGAATACATCACGAAGCCTTTTTCGGGAAAGGTACTTGCCTGTACCATAACCGACGTTATTCAAAAATACGGTTCAAGTCAATGAACCTTTACCAATCCATGTTCTGCGGTTACTGCTTTCGGAGCACGGCCCTGAATTTTTGGGATACCGCCGTGTCTTCCACCTCCATGGTAGTGGCCGATATAGCATTCAATTTCAAGGTGTGCTTGGCATCGGGATGAGCCTCCAACTCCCGCTTGCTGGCCATCTCCAAAAATGAGTTGCCGCCCGTGAGTCTCCATAAAATGACATCCGACGTATCGCCATCGTAAACCTCGGTGCCGTCAGTCCGAAAGGTGTAGGTGTTGCTTGCAAGCAGCGAATCGGGCTTCATCTTTTCATCCTCATCCAGCCGTCCATTGTTATTGGTGTCGCGCGTCACTTCGGTTATCTTCCAAGTACCTATGATGAATTTGTTGGCAGACAATGTATTGGGGTTTGCTCCCAATTGTGGCGACCCGTGATTGCAGGCCAAAAACACGCCGCAACCCAAGAAGGTTACACCAACACTGAACGCCAATTTGGGAAATGATTTAAAGCAATGCGATTTCATAGGAAGGGGTTTTTCCTCAGCAATTTAGCAATCAATAGTACAAAAACCAACATTGTCCGTTTTTTAATGACGATAAAATGACGCACGTTATAGTGAAGGAACGTGTTTACTCATTCATTTACAAGTGGTTAAGTAATGAATGGACCATCTTGGAAGACAAAACGGCTACCCCAGCCGGTCTGCATCCAAGCCCTTACTTTGCCCGAACGGAATTCTCGGCCACGCGGAACTCCACCATGGCCTTGACCAATTCGACGGGTAGGGGGTGGCTGAGCGGAAATTGGACTGCCCCCTTCGACGTCTTGTAGGGCTGGAGTTCCTTCTGAAAGGCCACCATGGCCGACACCCGAGGGTAAAACCCGATATGGCGCGAAAACGCACCAAACCAGACCAATATGCCATGATATTCGAAGGCCGGCATTTTGTAGCTAATCACCTCCACTGCGTCGGGTACCGCAGTTTGGATGGTCTCCCGCAGGAGTTGCATCATCTCCCGATGTTCGGGCGGAAATCCGGAAAAATAGTCATCGAACGTTGTTGGTACGGCTAGAGGCATATATTGCTAAATAACGAGAAGAAGGTTGGGTAAAACAACCAAACTAAGAAAAATTTCAAAATCAGAAAAACATTCTAACGTTAGGGTGTAACGTGTCACCCTTTTTGGGCATGCTTGTTAGAGGAATATCGATTTTTGGAGGGCGGTATTTGCAGATGTGGCATTGAGCCAAATGCTACGCAATTTGAACCATCCCGAAGTTTTGTGCACTCCCTAAAATACAGACAGGGTGCCCAAAAAGGACACCCTGCCGATATTTTTCCGAAATTCGGTAGTGCTTAGCGCAAAACGGTGAATTTCTTGAACATTGCTTTACCGTTGGCATTTACAATCATGTAGTAGTTACCGTTGGCGAGCTTTTCAACATTGAATGAATATTGGTCGTTTTGAACGTTGCTGTGGTTCTCGATGCTAACGATTTGGCCGGAATTGTTCATTACCCTGTAAGTAACTTGGCTAGCCACTTTGTCAAGACCCAATGTTACATTGATGGTGGTGGAAGCAGGAACGGGGAACAGGTTGAATTCGGCGAAAGCGGGTTTTACGTTTTCAGTCTTCGTAGCGAACGGTGAAGTAGCCAGAGAGATGTTGGGGATCAAACCTTTTTCGTTGGGGAATATTACCGAATCGATAGAAGTTACGAGTGAAGTACCGCCGAAGGGAACGATAGAACAATCGTAGTTGGAGCAAGTGTACAGGTTGTTGGAGCTGGTAGCTTTGTCACCACCGGTCCACAACGGAGCGTAATATTCCAAGTAGTTGTTGAACGTATCGCGGCCCAACAAACGGGGATAGCCGTTGTTCACACCGTCGCAACCGATGGAATAGTTGGTAGTACCGCTTTGTTCCATTTCAGCAGCCACCCAGTACCAAGCATTGGAATCCAACAGGATGTTGGCGGGGTTGCCTATAGAATCACCATAGATGGCGTTATAGAATTGGAAGCTGGAATCGGTAGTACCATTAAAGTTGATAACGGCCATGCCTTGCAGAGCAAATTCACCATTCTGCATGATGCTGTCCATTGGGAAGGTGGATGAAGTGGCGGTGTTGGTATAACCATCAATCCACTGGAACAAGTAGACATTGAGCGTGCCACCGGGAATAACGTAATCAACGCCTGACGAAGTACCTGCTACGAGCGACAACGTAGAGTTGTTGGCATAACGGCTTTGTTTAACGTAGTATGAAGGACCCCACAAGTATGGGTCATAAGTACCTGATGAGTTGGTGCCGGCACCGGTATAGAAAGTGCAGAAAGGACGGTTGTTTGCAGCATCCCAACGGCCTTTACAGTAAACGTTGTCGGTAACATAAACTTGGTAAGATGCGGTGTTGTCGAAGGGGAATTGGTCTACCCAACCTGTAGCCGAAGAGGATACGTTGTAGGTAACGTTCAACATACCGGTACCGGTGATTGAAGACTCCATATTGTATTGTGGTGCATACATTGCCCAAATGGAATCGGTTTGTGGGAAGCTGGCGAGGGTTACGGAGTCCCTGTGGATTTGTACCGCTGCACCGCCTGTTGGCGTGAAAGTAGTTGTAGATTTCAACCAAACGTTGGTAGCGTCAGCAGAACCGAAGTTGGCAACGAATGCACCATCTAATCCACGGTAAGCCATAGGATCGCCACCGGCTTGAAGTTCGTAAGCGGGGATGGCGCCATTGTGCCATTGTGCCATACCACCGTCTACCAAACCGAGGTCGGTAGCGTTGCCTGCGCTCCAATTGAATACGTTGATGACTACGGGAGTACCTTCGTTCAATTGAGCATTCATTGCGTCACCGTCTGCTTTGGACACCATGAATACGGGGATGGTAACGCTGGCACCTGAAGTACCTGCAGCCATACCTACCGGACCACCGTCTACGTTGTTGACGATAACGCAAGCTACGGCACCGGCTGTTTGCGCGGCCAATGCTTTGGCACCGAATTGGATACCTGCACCACGATAGACAAGGGCAACACGGCCGGTCATACTGATGGTGATGGGGTTGATGATGCAGGAATCTGATGGATAATTGATCAGGGTATCATAAGGTGCAATAAGCGGAACGCAACCTGCTGCGCCTGGGAAACCTGCCCAAGTGCCGGTAGCACCGTCGCCTTTGTTTGGGGTTGTAAACCCTTTGTCACCCGCAATCAGGGAAGGGGAAGTGACCAAAAAGCGTTCTCCGACGAAGCCTGAATAGAAATTTGACGTGCTGGCTGCGGCAGCATAAGTAATGGGGTGCAGGCACTGAGCCTGAGCAATACCGCTTGATGCAAGCAGCATACCCGACAGTAATGCTTTAAAAGAATAGTTTTGCTTCATAAAATATATTTTTCACGGGCAAGTTAGGGCATTTTTATCAAAAAAATCATTTTCCGGCCTTATTTACCTTCCAATATCAACAATTTTGGGTTTAGTAAGGCTAAATTCATGGCCTTGGCTGTTAAAAGCACGGGTGAGAATATTTTGTTACAGGCCAAGGCGGGCACTTATTTCCAGCATTCTGTCAATTGGTTTTTTGGCAGCCAATCTCAATTGTTCGTTCATGAGTATTTCGGGAGTTTCGTTTTTGAGGCAGTCGTAGAGTTTCTCCAAGGTATTGAGTTTCATGTGGGGGCAGTCGTTGCAGGCGCAGGAGTTGTTGGGGGGTGCCGGTATGAAGGTCTTGCCAGGAGCCTCTATCTGCATTCTATGCAGTATTCCTGCTTCTGTAGCCACTATGAATGTTTGTGCGGGAGACTGCTGTGTATATTTAAGGAGTGCTGTGGTAGACCCTATGTAGTCGGCCAACTGCAGCACTGCTTCTTCACATTCAGGATGGGCAATGAACATGGCATTGGGGTGGCGGTTTTTCAGCTTGGTTATTTTCTCGAGAGAAAAGATTTCGTGCACCATGCAGGAGCCATTCCATAAAACCATTTGGCGGCCGGTCTGCTTATTGATGTAAGCTCCCAAGTTTTTGTCGGGCGCAAAAATAATCTTCTGTTCGGTGGGCAGGCTGTCTACAATTTGCCGGGCATTGGACGAAGTGCAGATGATGTCGCTAAGAGCCTTGATACCGGCTGAGCAATTGATGTAGGATATCACCAAGTGGTCAGGGTGCTTGTCTTTAAAGGCTTTGAACAGTGGGGGTGGGCAACTGTCGCTTAGGGAACAACCGGCGTTTACATCGGGTAGGAGTACTTTTTTTGTAGGATTGATAATCTTTGCGGTCTCGGCCATGAAGTGGACGCCGGCAAACACAATGATGTCGGCGGTGGTCTTAAGTGCGTTTTGTGCCAAGCCGAGGCTATCACCAATGTAGTCGGCTATGTCTTGTATATCGGGCTCTTGGTAGTAATGTGCGAGAATAACCGCGTTCTTCTGTTTTTTGAGTTGGTCGATGGCTTCAAACAAGTCGGTGCCGTACCGAGTGCTTCCTGAAAAGTGTGGCGTTACCATTTTATGAACTTTTACACACTCCTAGTAATATTTGTTGATTGATTGCATCGAAAGAAGGTATTACTATTAGGGGTGTGAATGTGAGGAAAAGTTTTTGCCTTTGGGTTGACAAAAGTAGTGGTTTTGTGGTTATCCACAGTTGGAGTGGGGTTGTTAACGGGGGGTATAGGTGGTTTCCAAGGTTTTTTAGGGTATCGGGTATAATTGGGTTTTTGTGATGTTTAAAGGTTATCGGTGTGGGTAGGGTTGTGTATTGTTTGGTTGGTTGTGTATAAACTGTGGGTTGTTCTTTGTTAGTTTTTGGTTTTTTGGGTGTGTGGAAGTTGTTAGACTGTTGGTGGCTGGTTTTACAGTCTAATTAACATGTTGTTCTGTATTTTTTGCGGAATATTTGTAGGTAATTGTTGTTTTATTTTATGTTTATTTGCCGGTGTTTTTTTTGTATTCTATGCTTCTTTTTGAATGTTCCACGTGGAACATTGTGTTTGCTTTCCGCTTATAGGCGGGTATGTTATTTCGTTGATTGGGTAATGTGGTTTGTGTTAATTTTGCAGGATGTTTAAGGAATATGATGTGGTTGTGGTAGGTGCGGGGCATGCGGGATGTGAGGCTGCTGCTGCTGCTGCCAATATGGGCTCGAAGGTTTTGCTTATCACGATGAATATGCAGACCATAGCCCAAATGAGTTGCAATCCGGCAATGGGTGGTATTGCTAAGGGGCAGATAGTTAGGGAGATTGATGCTCTTGGTGGTTATAGCGGTATTGTTAGTGACCGAAGTCTCATTCAATTTAGGATGCTGAATAGATCGAAGGGTCCGGGGATGTGGAGTCCGCGTACACAAAACGATAGGATGCTGTTTGCAGGGGTTTGGAGGGAGATGCTGGAGGCTACTAAGAATGTTGATTTCTTTCAGGATATGGTAAAGGGACTAATTGTTTCACGTGGAACAATTAAGGGTGTGGTGACCGGGATGGGTATCGAAATTGCTGCAAAGAGTGTGATCCTTACCAGTGGCACCTTTCTAAATGGCATCATTCATATTGGGGAGAAACAATTTGGTGGTGGCAGGATAGGGGAGAAAGGTGCAACGGGAATAACCGAACAACTTGTAGAACATGGGTTTGAAGCCGGGCGACTCAAGACCGGTACTCCCCCCCGAATAGACGGTAGAAGCTTGGACTATACCAAAATGGAGGTTCAACATGGCGACGATGAAATAGTGGGCTTCTCCTACCTACCCGTAAAGAAGATTGCTGCTCCGCAGCAAAGGTGTTGCCACATCACTTATACCTCTCCCGAAGTACACGAAATTCTTAAAACGGGGTTCGAACAATCGCCTATGTACCAAGGTCGCATCAAGGGGAGTGGCCCGAGGTACTGCCCAAGTATAGAGGACAAGATAAATAGGTTTGCAGAGCGAGACCGCCATCAGCTCTTTGTGGAACCCGAGGGCTGGAATACGGTAGAGATTTATGTCAACGGCTTCAGTACGTCGCTTCCCGAAGACGTACAATATAAAGCATTGTCCAAAGTTCCGGGTTTTGAGAACTGCAAGTTCTTCCGCCCCGGCTACGCCATAGAGTACGATTACTTTCCGCCTACCCAGCTCAGTTTTACCCTGGAAACCAAACTCATCAGCAACCTTTATTTTGCCGGACAGATAAACGGAACCACAGGTTATGAGGAAGCAGCGTGCCAAGGGCTCATGGCAGGCATCAATGCACACCGTAAAGTGCATGAAATGGAACCTGTTGTGCTGAAGCGAGATGAAGCCTATATAGGCGTGCTCATTGATGACCTCATCAATAAAGGTACCGATGAGCCCTACCGCATGTTCACCAGTAGGGCAGAATTCAGGACTTTGCTAAGGCAGGATAACGCCGATATTCGGCTTACAGCCCTAGGGCACTCCATAGGTTTGGCTACAGACGAAAGAATGGCACTTATGGTAGAAAAACGCGAAAAAACTGAGGAAATCATCCGTCTACTAACCACCTACACGATAGATCGGGATGTGAATCCATTCTTGGAAGAATTGGGATCTTCGTCGCTCACCGAAAAAACAAAGGCCGCCAAATTGTTGCTCCGTCCAGATGTTTACCTTAAAGACCTTATAAAAGCGGTGCCGGAACTTAACCGGCAGCTCGCCGACATAGACCCTTTGGTATTGGAGCAAGCCGAAATCAGGATCAAGTATGAGGTGTACTTGGAAAAGGAAAAAGAGTTGGCCAAAAAGATGGCCTCACTTGAAGACCTCAAGATTCCCGAGAATTTCAATTACTCCAAACTCACCGCTCTCTCTACCGAAGCCCGCCAGAAACTGGATAAGATAAAGCCGGCTACGTTAGGGCAGGCCGGGCGCATAAGCGGCGTGAATCCAAGCGATGTGCAGATACTCCTGGTTTTCATGGGGCGATGAGCCGGTTTTTTGTTGGAGTTGATTAACCTTTGTGCTGTGGAGATTAAGGAGGCGATTATTCACTATTGCAGGTATGCAGAGCGGTGCCACACAGAAGTGCGCCAAAAACTGTGGGATTTGGGGTGTTCGGGCAATATGCTCGAGTCTTACATGGCCGATTTGATAGCCATGGACTTATTGAACGAAGAACGGTTTGCTAAGGCTTATGCTCGCGGCAAGTTCCGCATGTTGCAATGGGGAAGGGTGAAAATAAAGGTGGGCTTACGCCAACGCAAGATATCGGAGTACTGCATTGCCAAGGCTATGAAGGAAATAGAACCCGAAGCCTACCAGCACACTTTGGAGAAACTCGCCGATAAAAAATTCCGCTCTTTGAAGTCGGCAGGTGGCAACCGGCACCACGAAACCAAGGCCAAGATGGTGAGGTACTTACTTGGCAAAGGCTTCGAGCAAGACATCATAATAGATTTGGTCAATGTCATAATGGAAAAATAATGACATTCCGCAAACATTTTCCACAGACAGCTACTGTGTTATAGTTATATATTTGCAAAACAAGTAAAACGGAACCTTATGGAGCAAAAGATAACGGAGGGAGTAAGTATAAAGGTGGTTACTTTTTACTTGGACGACCAGTCTCACGCCCTCAACAATGAATACTTTTTTGCCTACCGGATAACCATGCAAAACCTGTCGAAATTCCCGGTCAAGCTCCTAAGCCGCTACTGGGACATTTTTGATAGCAACGGTACCCGGAGAGTGGTGGAGGGAGATGGCGTGGTTGGGCAACAACCTACATTGGAACCCGGCCAAGAGTATAAATATACATCGGCCTGCAACCTTCGCACCGATATTGGGAAGATGGGCGGCTATTACGTTTTTGAAAACCTATTCGATAAGGGCAAATTCAAGGTGCTGATTCCAGAATTCCAGCTGATAGTGCCAGCCAAATTCAACTGAGCCTAAATGGGTTGTGTAGGGTTGCACCGTTTATAGAGGTATTGTTTCAACATAAAGTGAGTGTTGTGAGGGTGATTTTTGTGGTTGTTTTTTTGGGCTCCTTTGTTACGGCCATAGCCCAGCCGATTTTCAATGCCCCCGATTTTCAGACCATCCCCTTGGGTACCGATAGTTGCCTGATTTCAAGGGCAGGAAGCTCTTTACCCGTACTTATGCCCGACTTCGGCGGAGTTTGGGATTTGGCCGGAATAGCCGATTCGGACGTGTTTCCGCAAACCACCCACTTGCCTGATGCAGACTACCACTATGCCGATTCCGTGCATCTTCCCATTGCCGG
Organism: uncultured Bacteroidota bacterium; assembly: GCA_903905685.1. Taxonomy (GTDB): domain Bacteria; phylum Bacteroidota; class Bacteroidia; order Chitinophagales; family Chitinophagaceae; genus CAIYTT01. Next base: position 11,291 of record CAIVHI010000283.1, read on the forward strand.
AGAACAATATGGGGCTGCGTTACGGCTCGACATCAATCCCGTCGGTATTCAGGAATTTGGACGAGGGATAGCGGCATCGTCGTATTCCCTGTTTCTGCAGACGGCAGGGCTGACCGATACGTTGTGGATTGATGGCCAGTTTGACCGGTACAGTATACCGAGAACCACCCTAAGGTTCCCGGCCAATTATGGGAGCAATTGGATTTCTACCTACTTCAGCGACCTGCATTTACGCGTGTCGTTGGAGATGGATGCGATAGTGGATATGCCCGGTGTGGTTAGGGAATATGTAGTTGAAAATAGGAAAGTGGCGGGATGGGGCAAAATGCGGGTAAAGGATGCCCAAGGGCACCCATCGGCATTCTTCGATGTGCTTCAAATCAGTGTGGTTCGGTCGACAATAGACAGCGTCCTTATGCAGGACACCATTAGGAATCCCGTAATGTCGCTCATCTTACGGGTACCACAAGGCAAGCGGGACACCCAATATAGGCAGGAGTTCGTTATGGCCGGTTCTTTGTTGCCGCTTGCCGAAGCCTATTTTGCATCGGCCACCATCATCACACCTTACCGGATAACTACACTCACCCGTGCCGGAATGAATGTGGTTCCCGACATGGGAATGCCGAATGCAAGCTGGTTGGTTTACCCTAATCCTTGTTCAGCCGGAGGAATGCTCTTTGGAGTGCCCGGTTCAGGGGTGGGTCAACTTGGGTTGGATGATGCGCTACTGTTGGATCAATGCGGTAGAAGCCGAAAGATTGCGTTGAGCATTGGAGGCGGCGGCTGGCACCTTCCAGACCATCTTGAACCCGGCAACTATACGTTCTATCCCTATGGCACGGTTAATGCGGGGGTTCCTATTACCGTTCTACGATAGGTTATTTTGCAGGCAGCAGCGGCATTGATCGCCTCAAGATTGTTGAAAAGTAAATGAAATGAATATAATTCGGTCTATAGGTATGGACCTGTGGCAACGGTGCAATTGGGGTAGGGGAGAATTTTTTTTGGAGCGGGCAATCTTCCAAAACAATACCTAACTTTATACTCACAACATCAACCGAATCAGTATATGCAGGATGCATTCATAGTTGCCGGTTATAGAACAGCCATCACCAAATCGAAACGTGGAGCCTTCCGTTTTTACAGGCCCGATGATTTGGCAGTAACCGTAATCAAGGGATTGATGGCGGCCGTGCCACAGTTGGACGCAGCCTTGGTAGACGACGTCATTGTGGGCAATGCGGTGCCTGAGGCCGAACAAGGACTACAGGTGGGTAGGGTGATAGCCAACTGCGCCCTTGGCGACAGTGTACCCGGCTTCACCATCAATCGTTACTGCGGGTCCGGGCTGGAGGCCATAGCCATTGCAACGGCCAAGATTCGCATGGGTTTTGCGGAATGCATCATAGCGGGTGGCACGGAGAGCATGAGCCTCGTGCCGACGGCAGGTTGGCGCACCATGCCCAATTTCGAAATAGCGAAAGAGCACGGCGACTACTACCTGAGTATGGGCCTAACGGCAGAGGAAGTGGCTAAAGATTTCAAGGTAAGTCGTGAAGACCAGGATGCCTTTGCATTCCGCTCGCATCAGCGCGCGCTCGAGGCCATCAAGCAAGGCTATTTTAAAGCAAGCATTTTGCCGGTAACGGTGCAAGAGGTTTATCTGGACAAAAAGAACAAACGGGCTGAGCGCAGTGTGGTTGTGGATACCGACGAAGGGCCGCGCGCAGACACCTCGATAGAGCAATTGGCCAAGCTACCCGCCGTTTTTGCTGCCGGTGGTTCGGTTACGGCAGGTAATTCGTCCCAAACGTCGGACGGGGCGGCATTCACCATTGTAATGAGTGAGCGCATGATGCAGCGTCTCGGGCTGACACCTATGGGGCGATTGGTGAATTGTGCCTGCGCAGGTGTAGACCCAAGAGTAATGGGTATTGGCCCCATAAAGGCCGTTCCTAAAGTATTGAAACAAGCCGGTATGAGCCTGTCGGACATCAATTTGATTGAGCTTAATGAGGCGTTTGCGTCACAGTCTTTGGCAGTGATTCGGGAGCTTGGGTTGGATACCGACAAAGTCAACATCAACGGCGGGGCTATATCGCTTGGGCATCCTTTGGGCTGTACCGGGGCCAAGCTGACCGTCCAATTGTTGCACGACCTCAAACGTACCGGTGGCAAATATGGAATGGTAACTGCCTGCATTGGTGGAGGCCAAGGGATAGCCGGCATCATAGAACGCTTTTAACCTACACCTTCCATATTATTAATTTCTTAACGGCCAAAGGGAGGGAAAATTCGGGTAAAGAATATAAAAAATACAGTACCTTTAAGCCCAATTTAAGGAAACCAGCAAAATCCCGGAGAGAATTCCGTACTTTTGTAGGTTACATTTTTGTCCTACATTGAAAACCAATTAAGATTATGAGAAGCACAAGTTTACTCGTTGCCATCTTTACCTTGTTTTTCCATTCCCTTACCATTGGGCAGGAAAAATCCGACAATTCATCCGTGGGTTCATTTGGCGTTCAAGCCGGGGCCAATTTCAGCATGGTTGAGGGAACACCTTGGAAGCCTAAATTCAATCCTGGGGCATTCGGAGGCGTCTACAAGAGTTTTAGGCGCGGCAACAACGGATTCAGGATTGAGCTGAATGTAGCGCAAGGCCATTTTACTACTATGCACCCTGCGTCGTACGTGCCAGGTATAAAAAAGGTCTATACCGACCCGACTTTCGATACCGTACAACCGGGCGACTTCAATACCCTGTATGTGAGGATTCCATTGTTGGGTGAGTTCAGGGTATACAAAACGCTCTACTTCCTGTTGGGCCCCGAATACAGCATGCTAATGTCCATCAAGGACAACAACGGTGCTTTTACCACAGACTATGCCACCAACGGTGGTGCGGGCAACATTTTCAAAACCGGCTGCCTCATGGGCGATGTTGGGTTTCATGTAGTGCTCAAACAACGTATCATTTTCGGTACACGGTTGAGCGTAGGTTTGGGTTCTATCAACAAACAGGCTTCCAGCCCCGCCAACAACAACTTCCGCGACTATGGTGGTTGGAAATTGTGGAGCTCTGAAACCTATCTCGGATTCAACCTTAGTGGCAACGAATAGTAGGCGGCAACAGTTATTAATCTTCACCAAAAAACTAAAATCTTATCAGGGAGTATTTATGAAAAAAGCAATTCTGACATTATCACTCTTTGCTTCTGCAGTTTCAGCAACTTTTGCACAAATTCCAGGGGTATCAAAGGTTACCAAGGCATTGCCTAAACCGCTTGTAGGTATTAAGATAGGTGGAAACTTCAACCAACTAAGCACCTCGGCATCGGCCTTGGCTCAGAACTACAAGCCTAGCTTCCTACCTGGGGCATTTGTAGGGCTGCGTAAAGGCAGTTGGGGGATTCGTGTTGAGGGCATCATCAATTTTGCCAAATACGACTACTCCTTTCAAAGTGTCAGCAACAATAGCCTAACCAATGGCACTTTCAGCAATGTATACCTCGATATACCTGTATTGCTGGAATACAAAATCATTTCCAGAATTTGGGCACAAGCAGGCTTGCAATTCAGCCGCACGCTCTCGGTTAAATCGGTAGCAAGCGGCAACGAACCTGCCCTCGCCGATCCCAAGTCCTATTTCCAACCCAATGCCTATTCGGGCGTTGTTGGTTTGGAAGCCCGCCTACCGGTACATTTGGTTTTGGGTGCAAGGTATATCCTCGGCTTTACCGACCTGAATGCCATGAATACCAGTGTGTCGAACGATTATACCAATGCAAGTGGTGCTTGGAAAGCGCGTACTGCACAGATATATGTAGGTTTCCGGTTTATCTGATTCGAGAAAACATCATAAAAAAGGGCTGCTTCACCTGCTGAAGCAGCCCTTTTTTATGTTTATCATTTAAGGAATCGGCGCAGCCATAGACAGCATAACGTCCCAAACCCTATTGCTTCTTATCAGTCTCCACCAGCCCATCCCTGATACGTATCACCCTACGGGTATAGGCGGCGATGTCTTCTTCATGGGTAACCAGCACCACGGTATTGCCGCCTTCGTGTATCTTACCGAACAAGTCCATGATTTCCACACTGGTCTTGCTGTCCAAGTTTCCCGTGGGCTCATCGGCCAGCAAGATGGATGGGTTGTTGATGAGGGCACGCGCAATAGCCACCCGTTGGCTTTGTCCGCCCGACAGTTCGTTGGGTTTGTGGTGGCCTCGTTCTCCCAGCCCTACTTTCTCCAACATGAGGCGCGCACGTTCTTCGCGGTCTTTCTTGCTCACGCCGGCATATACCAGCGGCAATGCCACGTTCTCCCATGCCGTCAGGCGGGGTAGAAGATTGAATTGTTGGAATACGAAGCCTATTTCCACATTGCGCACATCGGCGAGTGCATCGTCGGCCATTTTACTCACATCCTTTCCATTCAGGATGTACTCGCCTCCCGATGGGGAATCGAGACAGCCCAAAATGTTCATCAAAGTCGATTTACCGGAGCCCGATGGCCCCATCAATGCCACATATTCGTTATCGGCTATCAACAGGTTGATGCCCTTCAGTACGGGTAATTCCTGACTTCCCAAGAAATAACTCTTCCGGATATCGTTGAGACGGATTACTTCTTTCATTAAAGCGACCGTTTTTGCCGGGCGTTTCCAAAATTACACATAAATTTGACAGCATGGTCTGTTTTCCAAATTGTAAAATCAATATCGGTTTATATATTACTTCCAAGCGCCCGGACGGTTACCATAACCTCGAGACCCTCTTCGTCCCAGTGCCGCTAACCGACATTTTGGAAGTGGTTCGGGCTCCCGAAACCTCGTTGACGCTTACCGGTATACCGGTGCAGGGTAATGCAACCGACAACTTGGTGATGAGGGCATTCCAACTGCTGCAACAAGACTATCCCAATGAAGTAGGGCCGGCGGCCACCTACCTGCACAAAGTCATTCCCAGTGGTGCCGGGTTGGGAGGTGGCTCGTCTGACGGAGCATTTATGCTCCAAACCTTGAGCTCCCTATTCCATCTGGAATTGACGCAGGAGCAATTGGCGGCCTATGGGCTGCGGCTTGGCAGCGATTGCCCGTTCTTCATCTATAACCGGCCCATCTTCGCCTCCGGGCGCGGTGAGGTGTTCGAGGATGTTGCGCTCAGCCTTTCGGGTTATGCCATCCAATTGCTTTGTCCACACGTACATGTATCTACCTCCGAAGCCTTCAAAATGATTCGGCCCCAACCGGCGGCCTACAATCTCCGAGAAATTGCCGCACTCCCCATCGAAAATTGGAAGGACCACATTGCCAACAACTTTGAGGGGCCGGTTTTCGCCCGCCACCCCCAATTGGCCGGGTTTAAGGACATGCTTTATGCGTCGGGGGCATTATATGCCTCGATGTCGGGCAGTGGGTCGGCACTATATGGCATCTATCGCAAGGGGCATCGGCCGGAGTTGCTGTTGCCCACGGGGGTAGATTCGTACTACATGGATATTTAGGCAGCGAGGTGTAGAGGGGGCTCGGTGTTGGGGAGCGGCTTGTAGGTCATCAAATCCCACAATACCGCCACCCAAAGGAAAATGCTGGGCACGGCCTTGATGACGTAGGGCTTGAAGATTTCATCGCGGACAAACCTGGGGAAGAGGTCGGTGGGCGACATGCAGGTGAAGATGAAGAACAGCACTACGGCAACACGTTGCACCGTGGTTTTGGGTCCCGTATAATACCAAAGTCCGGCTCCCACCGCCGCAATCACAAACGTTGGCGATTCTGCCTTGTGGTTGAAGATGATGACCCAAATGAGCATAGATGCCAGCAGTAGGAGTTGGTAGCGCAATTGCCCCAACATCGTGATTCTCCCATAGGGCAATAAGAATAGCGCCAGCCCCAATGCCGTCACCACACCCTTGCCGCCGTTTACCCCAAACCAAGTATGCAGCCAGCCCATAACGCTCAGGCCGTAGGAGGCCGACTGGTCGGCGGCCATCATCAATGTCCAGTTTTTATATTGGGCCAGCAGCCCGGCAATGCCAAGCCCGGGTACCACCAGTGGCACTATCGCAAAAAGTACGGTCCATGCCGCCGCTTTGGCAATGAAGGAAGGCTTTTGGGGGAACAGAAAGAACAATGCAAACCCAATGGCACCATACACCTTGATGAAGGTGGCCGCTACGAGCCACAGTGCTGCCCTACCCGTATGCCCCTTGTGATAACTGCCGAATGCCAGCAACATCAGCCCCGCCAACAGGCCGTTGCTTTGTGCATTTTGTATGGAAGTGAGCAATTCCAGCAGCACAAACCACAATATCGACAGCTTGGTTTTTTCGTTGAGCGGCAGGCTGCGGATGCCCCAATAGAGCACGAGGGCATTCAGGATGTTCCAGAGGGTGAGGCCCAGCCAGTCGGGCAGATAGGCAAGGCTACCCATGGCCAGTGCAAAAGTGGGGCTGTATTTGTAGAGGTCCCACTGCTCGTTGGGGAAGAGCACATACAGGTTGCGGCCCTGCAACAGGTGGAAAAACGACTGCTTGAAGATGACGTAATTGTTGTATTCGGTATACTGACGTCCGCCAAATTCGTGATTGCCCAATAAGATGGCTTGAATGGAGGCCACCACAGCAGTGACGAAGTAAATGGTTGCTACCACCTTGTTCTGCATCAGGAATCCCGCAACGGCTCTAAATCCGGTCATCCGTTTTCCTGCGGTGTTTGGTGCGCTGCTAATGGTCATGAGCAATGGAAGATACCCGCGAAGTTAGGCGTTTTTAACACGTTTGTTTCCACCCTCCGTGTCGCATTGGGCGGATGGTAAGACCGGGGTGTCAGCCATTAGATAGCAGGGTCGTGATTTGCAAGGCATCAACCACCCCTTCCAAGAACCGTTGGCGCCCCGTTTTGGACCAGATAATCCAAGTAGCCGGCACGGTGCCCTCCCAATCGGGATACAGCTTCGGGATGAAGGTGTTGGGGTCGGTTTCATTCAGCCACAGCACCTCGGGCTTTAAGTGCATGCGCTGCACGAAAGTATTCAGTCGCACGGGGTACTCGGTCTTGAAGTCCAAACTCACCAAAAGCACCTTAACCGGAGCACCGTTGGCCAAGGTGTTCAATCTGTCGAACTCCGGAAGCTCCCGAATGCAAGGGGCACACCAAGTGGCCCAAAAGTTGACCACATAAATGGTGTCGCCTCCGTATTTAATGCGCCCCGATAAAGAAGCCGCCGTGCAGGCCCCTATGATTTGGGCATGCACGGCGGCACTGTTTAATAAAACCGTCACCAACAACAGCATCCATTTATGTAGCAACGGTTTTTGAGTCATCCATTTATTTTTTTGCCCTTATCCCTAAAGTGCACCCCACCGATTTGGTTTCGGGTACATCAACCGCTTTTCCGGCAAGTAGGGCGTCAACCGCCTCTGCGAGATAATGGTGAACCACTTTTTCGGGCTCGGCGCCATTGTCGTCTATGGCTCCGGCATACTTCACCACCAGTTTGCCGTTTTCCTTCCATACCACAAAGGCATGGGGCGTTTTTTTGGCTCCGAAATCTACTGCCGTGGCTTGGCTCCCATCGTAAAGGTAAGGGAAAGTGAGGTGTTCTTTGGCGGTTTTCTCCTTCATCTTCCCATAACCGTCTTCCTCAAAATTGACGGTATCTGATGAACTGATGGCCAACAACGGTACCCCCAACGCTCCGTATTTCTTGCTCAAATCGTTGAGGCGATTGAAGTAGACCTTGGCAAACGGACAATGGTTGCACGTAAACACCACCATAAAGCCTTTGGCCTTCGGATAGTCGGCCAAGCTTACCATTCGCCCCGTTGTGGCCAATAGTTTGAAGTCAGACACCGCCTTTTCCGTGGGCAGTGGGCGGTAGGCCGACAGCAACAGGGCAAGAGCGGCGGGCGCTATGAATTTAAAGGTCCGCATATTTCACAAATTGGCGCGTGTAAGACTGTTTGGTCTTATCGTCGGTGAAGGTTAGGTAGTAAGTGCCGGGAGCGAAATTGCGGACGTCGATACCCTTCATCAAATTGGGACGGGGCAACATGAGCATGGTATGTCCCACTGCATTCGTGATGGTGATATAGTAGGCCTGCATAGAAGTGGATACGAATACCGTGCCCTTGGCAGGATTGGGGTAAAGCGTGAGGTCGGGTGCGGACTCGGTTGTTTTGGCTACTCCCGTTGTTGCGCTGTCTACGACAAACTGCCCCATCAAGCCGCCGTCTTCGTGTGGAGCCATGTGGCAGTGGTACATGAACGGATGCAGTGGGTCGGCATAATCATTGAAACGGGTCACGAACGATACGGTTTCGTTCACATGCAGGTAGTACGTGTCCTTCCAGCCGTCTTCGTAGCTGGGAATGGTGCCGGAACTGCGGGAGATGATTTTGAATTGAATGTCGTGGATGTGGAAGCTGTGGCCGAAGACATTGGAGTTGGTCACCGACCATTTTTCCACGGTGTTGAGTTGTACATACTTGTTGATGGTATCCATGATGAAGTCGGTACTATCGAATCGGAAACCTATACCCTCGCCGGGCACACCGTCTGTCACTTTAAGTGTTCTGCTTACGGTGGCATCGGCTGCGGTAAGATAGGTATTGGTGGTGAGTGTGGTAGGCAAGGAGGATACCGCTCCCGAAGTTGCGGCCGATACATAAATGTGCAATACCTTGAAATTGGTGTTGTTCAGCAGGCTGCCGAAGGCGCCCGATGTACTGGGCTCGGAACCGGGGAAACCAAATTCCAGTCCGGAGTTATATGCCATCAAATCCAGTGAATCGCCCTCTGCATCGCCGGCGAAGCTGACAGCAAACTCCGTGCGTTCTCCCGGCAGTATCTTTACCCGCGTCACGGCCACGGGGGCATCTACCAAGCCGCCGTCGGTGCCTATGATGTAAAACGTGCGGTTGTCGCTGAAGCCCAAGTTGTAGCCGCGCTCCAACTCGGCATTCAGGATGCGGAACCTTACATATTGTTTGGGCAGGCTGGTTTTGGCATTCATGGTGCCGTTGGTGAGCATATAGTCTCCATACGGGCTGAATGTGGTAAATGCGTTTGAGGCATCGAAGCTGCGGCTCGTCAGCACCAGCGGAATATCGTCCACCCCATAGGTGCGGGGCAAAGTAAGGGCAGATTCTTCAGAATCGCGGACAATGATGAAGCCTCCGAGGCCCGATGCAATTTGGGCTTCGGTTTCCATGTTCAGGTGGGGGTGGTACCAGAACGTGGAAGCGGTGTTGGTCACCTTCCAATAAGGTTGCCACTCGGTGCCCGGCGGGATGATTTGGTGTGGGCCGCCATCCATGACAGCAGGCAGGTGCATGCCGTGCCAGTGCAGCGTAGTGGAGTCGTTCAGGTTGTTGTGAACATTCATATGCACGGTGTCGCCTTTTTGGAAAATCAAGGTGGGCCCCCAGAATGCGCCGTTAATGCCAGCAGTTATGGTTTGGTTTCCGGTTAGGAACTGCACAAAAGTGTCTTTCATATACAGGTTGAAGGTGGTGCCCGACAGGGTGTCGGGTATCCACAAACTGTTGTATTGGGCCTGTGCCCCCAAACTTCCTGTAACAAGCGCAGCCGCCGCCAGAGTGGTTCTTAATTTCATGATGAAAGGTGTTGGAATGTGAACGATTGATTGTTAGACGGGTGGAGAAACCCTTTCCTTCTATCGGCACAATTAAATAATTTTTATAGGTTCCTCGGTGTCCGCCGTAAAGCCGAGGGCATCAAACTCCCGGATTTTGAGTACCTTGCGGTATTATAAGTCAAATTCAGAACATATGTCTGTCAACCTCTGCATAGATCGAGGAAATACTTCTGTGAAAGCCGGTGTTTTTGTGAACGAGAAGCTTACCCACACCTTCAATTTTTCGCACGAGGACGCGTTGGCGCACCTCACCGGGATATTGCAGACCCATAAGCCCGACAAATCCATCCTATCGTCTGTGGCCGACCACAATACCGATTTGGAGCATTTCTTTGCCGAGCAGGGTCGCCAGTTGCTGAAACTGGACGGCTTCACCCGCCTACCCATCAACAATGCCTACCTATCCAACGACACCATTGGTGCAGATAGGCTGGCTATGGTAACCGCTGCACATCTGGAGTACCCCGACAAGAACAACCTCGTGGTTTGCTTGGGCACCTGCATCACTTACAATTTCATCACCAAGAACAAGACCTTTCGCGGCGGCGCCATTGCGCCAGGTATGGAAATGCGCTTCAAAGCCATGCACCACTATACCGAGCGCCTACCCGAAACCGATGCCGATGGCGACCTTTTGCTGTTGGGCTACGATACTGCAAGCTGTATGCGCAGCGGCGTGGTTTACGGTATGGCGTGTGAGGTAGACGGCATGATTTCGGAGTTCGAAAAGAGCTTTGGCGACTTTAACGCCATATTAACGGGCGGTGATGTCCCGTTTTTTGCAAACAAATTAAAAAGTAAGATATTTGCCGACCCCGAAATTCAATTGAAAGGGTTAAATTTAATTTTAAATTATAATGTTCCAATTCCGCGCTAAGGCCGCATTCGTTCTGGCAGTCGTTTTATCCGCCGGCGTAAGCGGCGGGTTTGCCCAAACAAGCAGCACGAGCAACCCATTGGCGGGCCGGGAAAACAACCCCTATTCGAAATACGGGCTGGGCGAACTTTGGAATCCCAATACTGCGGAACTTATAGGCATGGGCAGCATAACTGCCGCCTACTACAACCCTTTCCAGCTGAATACCGACAACCCCGCATCCTTTTCGTTCCTTCAACGCACCACTGCCGAAGGCGGAGCGGTAGGCTCTACCAGAACCATAAGCGGATCGGGACTTAGCTATACAACAGGAACCTTTACCCCAGACTACCTGCAAGTGGGCATGCCCGTTGGCAAAAAGGGCGGTTTGAGCTTTGGGTTGCGACCCTTCGCCCGCGCCTACTATAATCTGGTAGACACCATCAACGGTACCCCCATCGGCTCGGCCCAACGCGCCTACAACGGTAGTGGGTCGCTCAGTTCGGTATTCATTGGTGGTTCCTTCAAAATCCTGAAAAACCTGAGCGTTGGTGTTGAGGCATCCTATCTGTTCGGCAACTACTTCAACAACATCTCTTTGGAGCCCATAGATACTATGGCCATCAACCGTGCCTACATTTCCAACTTCGCCAACTACGTGAGGCTGTATGGCGTAAACTGGAAAGTGGGGCTCATATATACGCAGAAACTGAACGACTCGGATTACACCGTGTCCGTAGGCGGAACGTTCAGTATGAGCCAAAACCTTACGGAGCGGTTGAATACCTTCCAAATATCCAACTACTACCTCAGCGATACCACCATCAATGATACGACTTACAATCCGGGCGAGCAGCGCAGCAGATTGAAGCTTCCCACTAAGTTTACCGTGGGTGCGACCATTGCAAAAGCCGATTTGTGGACCGCAGGTATCAATTTTGAAAACACCAATTGGGGTCAGTTTGCAAGTTCGCCCGATACCGCACTTACACAGAACATCGCCAAGTCGAGCTACAAATTCAGCATGGGTGGCGAATATTCACCTATGCCTACCAAGCTTCATAAACACTTTGCACGCCTCACCTATCGAGCCGGACTTTATTACGGAACCGACTATCTCCAAATCAATAATTCTTCCTTGTCTACCTACGGTGTGACGGTTGGGGCAAGCATCCGTTTCAAGCCCACGCACTTCTCGTTCGTGAATCTGCACACCTCCTTCGATTTGGGCCGCACCGGTGCGAATACGACGGGTGTCGTTCAGCAAACCTACTTCCGCTGGACCATGGGTATTTCCTTCAACGACCGTTGGTTCATCCCGAGGAAATACGATTAATATCAGCAATATGTCCGGTTCCCTACGTCCGAAACGAACGGGTGCCTCGGCCCGAACGGCATTCCGCACAAGTTGCAGGTGGGTTCTGCCGCTGTTATGTCTGGCCATGTCGTCATGCAGCAACGACATGAGCGACATCCTCGCCCTTACGGGTGGCCGCCCCGACTTGCAAAAAGACAAAGCCGAACACATTACCGGCCTTTACAGCAAGAACGGATCCGTGAAAATGCGCATATTTGCCGACCGCTTTGAGCGTAATTTAGGAGCCAAACCACCCTACATGGATTTGGACAGACATCTCAAGATGGAGTTTTTCGACGACAGCGGGCATGTAGACAATGTGCTCACCGCCGACTCTTGCAGGTATTATGAGGACAAAGGCAACATTTTGATTTGGGACAGCGTAGTGATAGTGCGCAATAAAACCGGCGAACGCCTGAACACCTCGGAGCTGGTATGGAACCAGAGCATACAGCTCTTCTTTACTGAAAAGCCCGTCACCATCACCACCAGTACCGAAGTGATGCAAGGTGCCGGCATGGAAGCCAACCGCGACTTCACCTGGTACCGCATCGTTCGTCCCAAGGGCACGGTTATGGTAAACAAGGGGGAAGTGCCCCAGTAGGGGGCGTTTTAGGTAGAAGTTAGGAAGCCGCAATACCAACCAACCATTACACATACAAACAATGTTCTGCAATAACATGCATTCATAGAGGATACTACTGCACTGCCGGTTTCACGGTATCGGCGGCAGGAGCGGGTGCCGCCGGTGCGGGCATGTTCTCTACATAGCCTTTCATGTTGGCGAGTCCGTCTTCAAAGTCTTTGCCCAGCATCTTGTCCATGTTCATGAACACTGTCATCGCATTGAATGGGAAGGGCATGTGCATGGTGAACGACCAAGTGGCCGTAGTCGTGCCATTGCCGGCATCGTCGGCTTTCAGCACGCCGTTGGCTTGGCCGTGGTTGGGCTTGGTAAATGCCACTTCATAGTTCATTGCAGTGCCGTTGATGCCCACACACTTCATATCGCCGGCACCGCTTTTTTTTTCGTCGCCCTCCCAATGGTAGGCTGCACCTGCGGCACCGTCGGTGCCGGTGTAGGTCATTTTCACACCCGGGTCCATTTTATACCACGGGCTCCAATTGGTCCAGTTCTTGAAGTTTGACATTTGGTTGAAAACCACATCTTTAGGGGCATGCATGGTTGCGGTACGGCTTACGGTGATGTCCTTGGGCATCACCAACCCCATCACCAAAAAACCGACCACGACTACAATGGCAATCGCCAAAAGGATTTTGAACAGCTTTTTCATAAAACCTGATTTTGCAATAAAAATAGTGTTTTTTTTGAAAACGATGATTTTTAGGGGAGGGGTGGTGTCAATGTCGTTGTTGCCGTGCAAACGTCCTACCTGTTACCGGTAAGTTCAGGTACAGAACCGCCACCGTTGGTTTGTTGCCACCGCGTGTCCTCAAATATTGTTGGTGAATTTGGGAATCTGAATTTCGCTAATTTTGCACTAGAATGTTTTTGTTTTATGTGCATGGCTTTGGAGGTTAAAGACGCTGTATCCATATTAGGCTTATTGGGTTCATTTTTGGCCGCCGGAATTGCAATAAGCAATTTTATCAAAGCAGAGAAGCAAAAACGTGCGGAGCATTTTTTCAAGTTGAGGGACAAATACAACGCCGACGATGCCTTTATAGCGATACGCAGAATCATTGACGGTGCAGAAGGTACGGCACCCATCGATATTGACGACCTAAGGAAATTTCTCGGGTTCTATGAAGAAATTGCCATCATGGTGAACTCCAAGCTGATTCGGGAAGAATTGGCGTTTTATATGTTTGGCTACTATGCTGTAAGGTGCCGCGAAATGGACGTATTCAAGAACTACATTGCCGAAGATGCGGACTATTGGGCCGTGTTTATGGAATTTGCCGACAGGATGGAAAACCACCAAAAGAATATCAAGCAGTTGGATAGGTCGAAGGTGGTGATTTAGAAGAAAACCGGTTGGCTTAAGCCTCGCATCTAACAGTTGTTTGATGTATACGAGCGGTATTCTATATATTTCTTAAATGCGCTTGAAGGCAGACTATGGTTGGTTTTATTTTGTAGTTGAAATTCCGGAACCTCCGACCATCGCTTTTGCATTTCTTTCAGCTTTTCGGGGTCGGAAATCAGATACAGCGAGTCGTCCGACATTATCGATTTTTCCTTTAGGTCCGCTGAAATTCCTTCAATCTCACTGGAATAAACTTTTATTGTGCTAGGTTCATACTTATCCCCATTCTTTTTCGTCTGCTTCTCCATCCAGTTTTCAAAATATGATTTTTCATCATCTATTGATGACTTTCCATTGCTTTTTGCAAATACAGGTGTTTTTTCTTCGCCTTTACTTTTTGGACGCTCCATTGGCGATGGAGTCGGATTTTTATCGGCATTCCACCTTGGCCGTCTTGTTGGCAGGTAGGCGGCGGACAGCTTGTCGTCAATCTCTGGTATTCTGTCCTCGCGAACATCTTTGACCAGTTTCTGCAATTGGGAAATTTCACCCTCGAGTTCGTGGATTTTGCGTTGCTTGGATTCAATCTCGCCTTCCATCCGGTCGGCCTCCCCTTGTTTCTCCGCCTTGATTTCTGGCATCTCTCTCTCCAAACTTCCGATTTCCTTTTCCCGGTTATGGAGGTTGTCGAGGTATGCCTCATTTTCAATGTTGCGGACATCTAAAATTCTCGAAAGCTTGTCCGAAAGCCCATCATCCCGCAAATCCGAGAGTTCGAATTGAAAGATGATTTTTTCGGAAAACTCCCGAGGCTTTCCCCGCCATAGC
>CAIVHI010000284.1 GCA_903905685.1 uncultured Bacteroidota bacterium
CAAGTTATTGTTGGGGTCGGCATAGCGTAGAAAGTACCAACTGCTGCCGGCATAGCCGGGCATGGTGTTGGTTTCTCGCACTGCGTCCTGCCATTGTTGGCCCTCAACCGATGCCTTGACGTGCATCCAGTCGGTCAGGTTGGCCAGCGGCCCTTGGCCGTCGGGGCCACTGGCATATTTTTCCACTTGGGGCAATGCCACAGGCAAGTCCTCCTTGGTGTCTGCATGGTTGATAAATACTTCGTCGGTACCAAACGGCACACCGTCGATATACACAATCGGGAAGGGCTCGCCCCAGTAGCGTTGCCTGCTGAAGCCGGCATCGCGGAGGCGGTAGTTTACCTTGGTTTTGCCGCAACCCCGTGCTTCCAATTTGGCGGTAACCGCCTTTAAAGCATCGGCATAGTCCATGCCATCAAGGAAGTCGCTATGGGTGAGTGCGAATCCCGATTTTTCGCTAAAGGCTTTTTTGCCGGTGTATTTGTCGCCGAAGATGTTGGTGATGGGGAGCTGGAAGTGCTTCGCGAAGGCATGGTCGCGGTCGTCGCCCGAGGGTACGGCCATGATGGCACCCGTGCCGTAGCCGGCAAGCACATATTCGGATATCCAAATGGGTATGTGTCTACCCGACAACGGGTGAACTGCGTATGCTCCTGTAAAACAACCTGTTACCACCTTTACCTCACTCATCCGTTCCCGTTCGGAGCGGCTTTTGACATATTGTATGTAGCTATCTACTTTGTCCTTTTCTGCGGGATGGGTAATCGTGGCCACCAGTTCGTTTTCGGGTGCTACGACCAGAAAATCGACCCCAAACAACGTGTCGGGGCGGGTGGTGAACACTTGGATGGCGGCACCCTCGGTAGTTTGGAAGGTGACTTCGGCCCCCGTGCTTTTACCAATCCAATTGCGCTGCATGTCTTTCATAGACTCCGACCAGTCCAGGCCGTCGAGGGCGGTCAAAAGTCGGTCGGCATATTCGGTTATGCGGAGGAACCACTGTTTCATCTGCCGTTTAACCACGGGGTGGCCGCCGCGCTCGGAGAAACCATTGATGACCTCGTCATTGGCCAGTACCGTGCCCAGTGCCTCGCACCACCAAACATCGGCATGGGCCAAGTAGGCCAGGCGGTAATCCATCAAGATTTCCCGCTTGCGGGTATCGGTAAATGAATGCCATTCGGTGGGCGAAAACGGGGATGTGCCGGGGTGGCAGTGCATACCGTCAGGCCCGTTGTGGCTGAAATGTTGAATGAGGGTATCAATGGGGCGAGCCGCACCTGCGGCGCGGTCGTACCAACTGTTGAACAGTTTTAGGAATATCCACTGCGTCCACTTATAATAGTTGGGGTCGGCTGTGCGCACCTCGCGACTCCAATCGAAGCAGAACCCGATATTGTCGAGCTGTTCGCGGTAGCGGGCCACGTTTTTCTCGGTAGTTACAGCCGGGTGCTGGCCGGTTTCGATGGCATATTGTTCAGCCGGCAGTCCGAAGGCGTCATAGCCCATGGGGTGCAGCACATTGTATCCTTTCAGGCGTTTATAGCGGGCAAAGATGTCGGATGCGATATAGCCTAAAGGATGCCCCACGTGCAAGCCGGCACCGCTGGGGTAGGGAAACATATCGAGCACATAAAACTTAGGTTTATCGCTTTTGTTTTCAACACGGTAAATATTCCGTTCGTTCCACAACTTCCTTGCTCTTACTTCCGCCTCCTTAAAACTGAATTCCATAAGGTTTCAAAAATAGGAATTATCGGGTAATTCCAATCCTCAAAACCACACCCCCAAATTCAGCATCGCTTCATAACGTACATTGGTATTCTCCCCATTGGTGCGGAATATTTTCTCGTTTTCAGGCAATGCCAACTCCCGCGCTTCAAAACGCAGATAAGACTTCTCGGTGGGCTTGTACTCTGCGCCAAGAGTAATGCCTGACAATTTGTAGGTGGCATCGGTATTGGCCAAGAATATGCCATCGTCGGCAAACCATTCATACCTGCCATATAGCCCAAAATTGGCGGGCAACTGATAGCGCAGTGTGGCAATCGCACTGTATACATAGGCATACGACCGATTGTTGACCAATGTGGCGTTTTTTTGCCCAATGTAGTCTATGCCCAGCAAGGCTTTTAATTTGGGTGTGGCTTGATAATTGAACACGAAATTGTTGAGGAAGCGAGACTGTGGTAATGTTACGCTGTCTGGAGCCGTCTTGCCATAGATGTTGTAGTACCCAAAATTGAATTTGTCGTTTGGGGTGTAGACGAACGATAGTCCTACGGATTTTTGGCTGTTGTTGGTCACAAACGTGTTATATCCATTCAGGATGTGCAGGCAAAAGACGGATTTGTCGTTGGGGAGGTATGATATCTTCAGCCCTGCTTGATACCAGGGTTCATATAGGGTGATGATTGATAGCGAACTGGCGATATTGTCTTTCGGCAGCAGTGCTTCGGTACCGATATGGGTCTTGAAGAAACCGGCATCCACCCAAAATTTCTTGGCCAACCTGAAGCCTGCATTGGCCTCCTGAATCATGTTGTATACCGGAGACCATGCGGCAGATGGTATGTCGCCATAATGCATGGTCACAATAGCGCGGGCATTTTCGGACGTGTACTGGGCAGTAATCTGGATAATGTTGAGCCCAACTTCATCGTTCTTCGGCGAAATCACCGGAAACTTCTCATAATTGCCTCGTCCCACCGAATCGGAATACCGTGCGTAATACACGTCGGCATAGCCTGAAATCTTCAGCCCTGAAGAAGAATCTTTAATTTGCGCGAAGTCTTGATGCGCGGCTAGCAGCATCAGGGACGTGAGTAAATACCGGAAGGGCCGAATCACCATATCACGTTGGTTTATTTCATGGGCTGCCTCCTTTGGTAAGAGGCAGCCCATGATGATGCAAGAAGCAATATACTTAAGAATTTGATTGGTGTTTAAAATACGCCGGCATCATAGGCTTGTTCGCCGTGTTCGGCATCATCCAATCCTTTGATTTCAGCTTCTTCGCTCACCTTTACCCTGGTCAACTTATTGATGAGGGCCAACATGCCGAAGGTGAACACAAAGCCATATGCGCAGGCCAACACTACTGCGGCTGTTTGGTGCACAAAGAATGTGGCATTGCCGTAAAGCAGCCCGTTGTCGCCGGTGGCGTTGATGGTTTTTTGGGCAAACACACCCAACAATATAGAACCCAGACAACCACCAATGCCGTGCACGCCCCATACATCGAGTGCATCATCCCAACCACGGCCGTTCTTGAAGTGCACGGCCAAGTAGCATACAATACCTGATGCGATACCTATTACCACGGCCGCGTCGAGCGATACATAGCCCGCTGCCGGGGTAATGGTAGCCAAGCCCGCAACTGCGCCCGTAAGTAGCCCTACAAATTTGGGTTTCTTCACGAGCGTCCATTCAATGATGAGCCAAGTTACTGCTGCAAAGGAAGCGGCAACGTCGGTGTTGATGAAGGCTTGTGCCGTAATTGCATCCACGTCCAGCTCGCTACCGGCATTGAAGCCATACCAGCCAAACCAAAGTAGGCCTGTACCAATGGCTATCAAGGGGATGCTGTTGGGGGGCGATGACGTGTCTTTGCGTTTGCCCACATAAATGACCGATGCCAAGGCGGCAAAACCTGCGGTGGCGTGCACCACAATACCGCCTGCAAAGTCTTTCACGCCCCATTGTGCCAAGAGGCCATTGCCCCATACCATGTGCACGAAGGGGTAGTAGACAAACAGTTGCCACAACACCAAGAATATGAGGTATGCTTTGAACGATACGCGGTTGATGAATGCCCCGGTGATAAGCGCGGGGGTGATGATGGCGAACATCATTTGATAGGCAAAAAATACGAATTCGGGAATTTTGGGGTTGCCGGCATAGGGGGTGTTCAAGTTCACTCCGTGCATCATGGCTTTATTGAAGTCGCCAATCACACCGCCCAAGGCATTGCCGCTGAAGCAAAGGGAGTAGCCGCATAGGTACCACAATACGGTGGTGATACCCATAGACACGAAACTTTGAATCATGATCCCGAGAATGTTTCGCTTTCCTGCCAAGCCGCCGTAGAAAAACGCGAGCCCCGGCGTCATGAGCATGACAAGACTGGTGGCGAGGAGCATAAAGCCCGTAGAACCTGCATCGAATGTAGCCATATATGTAGTTTGGTTTTAGATTCTCAATTTCATCCAACATTCGGCCTCTACGCTTCCCAGCACGGTTAATTGTATCTTAATTGTCTTTTTAAAACTATTATTTTATAAAGTCATTTCGTTATGGCTAATGTCCTGTAATTAATCCGATTAAGCTATAGAACATCTCCAATACTGGCAATTACAAACATCGGAAACTTTTTTCGAAATGTGAAATTATTGCTAAGAAATATCTACTCGTGCCAAGTGAACGTTTCGGAAAGGTGTGTGCTTACAATCTTAGCATATTCGAATGCCGTAAAAGGGGCCCAATTGGTACAAAGAAAGCGAGCGGCCCGAATATCGAGCCGCTCGCTTTCTTGTAGATTCTGAGTCGGTTATTGGAGTTTCACCACTTTCTTGGTAAAGCCTACATTGCCAATAGTGAGGTGGGCAAAATAAATGCCCGGTGCGCCCAACGCAACCGCGTAATGGTGAGTGCCGATTGCTTGAACTTCTTCGGCAGCAACTACCGCCACGCGCTGGCCAACCATATTGTAGATGGAGAGCGACGTAGAAGCATCTGCCGACAGGGTATAGGCAAGGTTCAATACTTCACCGGCGGGGTTGGGGTAAGCTTCGAAACTGTCGCCATCTTGTAGGCCCAATGTTTGGGTATTGTGCGTATAAAGTGCACAATTCGTAATGGGACTGGCAGAACCGCCCAATGCAGTGTAGTTGCCTACAAACGCTTGGTAGTACAGATTGGCTACGGTATCGTTGTGGACGATCAGGGTGTTTTCATCATTCAGCGTATTGCCTGCCGTCGTCCAGTCTTGCGAGCCGGTCAGTACTTGTGGGTCTGAGCAGAAGTTGGAAGGGTCCACAACGAGGAATTTGTTGTTGTAGGCCGATGTAGCCGAAGCATAAGTAATCATATTGGATCCCAGAACAGACGTCAGGGTTGGGTAGGCCGTACCGGTGGTGCTGGCATGGTCTACGATTCCGAGCGTATATACTCCCCCTACTTTTGCACTGGCCAAGGATGCGGCTTCGGCTGCCTCTGCCAAATTGTACATGCCGAAGTAAAGGTCGGTATTGGCAGATGCGATGCTGGACGCAATGTGGGTATCGGTACCGTCCGAAGGACTGAAGTACAGTTCCACCATTTTACCGCCGATGTCGAACAAATGACGGCCCAAGTTGCTCTTGAAGGTGCCGAATAAAGAAGCGGTGCTGTTGGGCAGTGCGCCGGTATCGCCCCACATCAGGTTGAACTCTGCCAAGTAGGCATTTGCCAACGCCGAATCTTGAATGAACATAGTATTGTTATAGCTGGAATCCAAATCCTGGAACGTCCAATCTCCCGAGCCCACGCTCACAATAGCATCGTTGGCGTTGGTAGACCGTCCGTCGATTACCATGAATTTGTTGTGCATGGTGCCGTAGGCACTCGTGGTGGGGCTGGCCAGTGTGGGGATTCCTGCGGCTATCAAAGACAAGCCGGAGTTGGAGTGCCCGGCATCATATATCCAACGCACCTTGATACCTGAAAGGTATGCGGCATTAATGGCATTGCAGATGGAGTCGAAACTGCTGGTTTGCTCATAATCGGTCAATGCAATATCAATGGAATACTTTGCACGACCGATGTATGCAGCCAACGTATCGGCCATGCAACTGTTAAGGTATTTGGCGTTTACGCCATAAGACACCGAGTTGTCGACGGGGTGGTTGAAGTAGATGGCCATCGTGCCCGATGATGCCGATGCCGGGCATACCGCAGTGGTAAATCCGTGCGATGCACCAAATGAACCTGCGCCCAAGCCACCACATATGGTTTGCACCTGAAACTCATACGAAGTGCCGCAGTTGAGGCCCGAAATGGTTTTCGACGTGGTGTGCGATGAATCGGAAATCCAAACCGTGGTGCCCAATTGGCGATAGCGGTAATTGTAGTAGGCCGCGTAGATATCGGATGTCCAAGATAATGTGGCGGTCATCGTGGTGATGGCCGAGACGCTCAGCCCGGTTGCATTGGGGCACAGGCAGGTATCTGTAGAGAACGAATCTACCGCGCTAAACGCCCCGGTACTGGTAACCGAGCAAATGGCGCGCACCATGAAAACGTAGGGCTGGTTGCAAACGGCACCTGCAAGCGACACGTGCGAGGCGGTTGTCGAGGAATCAATCCAAATCGAGCTGCCATCGGCCCTGTACCAAACGTCGTAGCTCAGTGCACCTACAACGGGTACCCAATTCATGGTGGCGGCAGACGAGGTCAAACCCGTAATGTTCAAGCCCGTTGGGGTCGGGCACGCACATGCGGTGGTGCTGAAGGTGTCGGATGCCGACCAGGGTCCGGCTCCGGTGGTTGAACAAATGGTTTGTACTTGGAATTCATAGGGTGTGCCGCAGGATATGGAAGGCACTACAAGCGAATCGGCAGTGGTGGCAGTGGTCGTCCAAGTGGTCACCCCAATCATCCGGTAGCGCAGGTTGTAGCCGGAGGCTCCGGTAATGGGCGTCCAAGAGAATTTTTCGCTTGTGGACGACAGTGACGTAGCTGTGAGGCCCGATGGATTGGGGCACGAGCAATAGGTAGTTGAAAACGTGGAAGAAGGCGTGAAGCTGCTGGCGCCGGCATCGAGGCACAGGGTTTGCACTTGGTATTCATAGGTCGTGCCGCAAGACAACCCGGTAATGTTTACGGAGGTTGTGGAGGCCGGTACAGTTGTCCATGTCGTGGTGCCTACCTGACGGTATTGTGCGCTGTAGCCCGAAGATCCGCTCACATAAACCCAGTTAAGTGTGGCACCCGTGCCCGAGATTCCCGATGCATAAAGCCCGGCGGGCTCCGTACAACCGGCTGTAAGTGTAACGGTGCCGTTTACTACGACGTTCATCAACTGGAGTACTCCTCCTGTGTCGGTAGCACTAAAGCCGTAGACGCGGAGTTTCAATGTGGAAGGCGAAGTGACGGGGAATGAAATGACCCATGCCGATGTGGATGTGGCACCGCAGCCACCGGTGCGGGGCACCTGGCTGATGCCTTGGCTGAGCCAAGTAGTACCACCATCGAGGCTGTAGGCAAACATTACCGAATCGGGTCCTGTAGTATTGCGGCGTAAAGCTGCGCTGAAGCCGGTCACGTTGAGGGTATAGCCAGAATTGGGGGTTACCGACAATTCTACGGCCGGTAGTGTGGCACTATAGGAAGTGGCTGCGGTAAATTGGTTGACGGTATAACCGCCTGCCGAACAAATGGATGAGGGCTCCGCAGCACCATTTACCCTTACGAGGTTGGTGCCCGTGGCGAAACCGGCCACAGCGTTCAATACGCCGCCGGTATCGGTGGTGTAAGTGAGTATCTGCGCCTTGGATGAGAAGCATAGGAAGAGTAGGGCCGGCACTACAAATTTTTGTAAGAACGACGAAACGTACCGCATAACTGTTTTTAGTTTGAATGACCTGAGTTGTCCGAAACCTACAAAGTTATACTTTGGACGGCTAATAATTAAATTCCCGGTAGGTTTCCCCAATTTCGTTTTTCCCTTGGCCGTAAGGAGGTGGAATATGCATTCCAAAAGTGTGGTGCCAATCGAATTGGCGCACCTATGTGCTCAATGTGCGGCAGCATCCCGACCATTACGAGCGACAACGGTACGGAGTTCGTCTACAAAAAGGTGGTAATAGAGACCCAACCTCCGCACGCGCTCCCATGCAAAGCGCCGCTATCTGTGAATTCTGTAATTTATTTTCCGGTTACTGCAATGTTTGCTGCCTGTAAACAGCCACCTTTGACCTGATATATAGTTAAATATTAAATTTTGAAACTGTTTATTAAATATATGGTCAGCAACCGCTGCAAAATGGCGGTGAAGGAAGAGTTGAAGAAACTTGGCCTCCACTTTGTTTTGGTGGACTTGGGCGAAGTGGAAATCATGGAAACCCTCTCCGCCGAACAAAAGATGCTGCTCAAAGCCGGTTTGCAGGTTTCGGGGCTAGATTTGATGGACGATAAAAAGGCTATCCTTATAGAGCGCATCAAAATCGTCATCATAGACCTCATCCACAATTCGGACGGGGAGATGCGGATGAAGTTTTCAAACTACCTGAGCGAGAAACTGAACCACGACTACACCTACCTGTCCAACCTGTTTTCGGAAGTGCAGGGGGTAACCATAGAGCACTACCTAATAGCCAACAAAATTGAGAAAGTGAAGGAACTCATTCTATACAATGAGTTGAACATCACGGAAATAGCCTGGAAAATGAATTACAGCAGCGTGGCCCACCTGTCCAACCAGTTCAAGAAGGTGACGGGGTTGTCGCCATCGCACTTCAAGCAGTTGAAAGACAAGCGGCGGAGCCCTCTCGAGGAACTCTGAGCAAATGATTGATTACCGGGTATCATACCAACAGATAATGAGGGTTTTTCAAAATAAAAGTATCGTCTTTTTCTCCATTGCCGTGCTACTGGTGTTTATCGTAGTTGGCGGCATGTTCTATGTGAATGCCGAACGGGAAAAATCGGACTATGAAGTCATTGCCCACATACAAGATGTGCTGCGTGCGGAAGACAATGTTTTGGTGGATGCCATTGGTCTCGAACCCGGCGACTTGGAGTATCTGTTTACGGGCGACGAAACCTTCTTGGCACGGTCGGGTTCGGCAGTGGCATACGGGAACCCTGCTTACCGGGGCGATTTGGCAGATTCGCCCGCAAGTGCCCACTCCGGCCGACGTGCGGCGGTCGTGGTACTTCGGAAGCGCCTTTTCGAGAAACTTTATCCCAATCATACGGTAGTAGGTGGGTTCCGGGATTTAGATGCCGGTGGTAGGAACAAGGCATTCTTTGAAAGGGAAAAGATGGTGGCCGATTCCCGCCGCCAAATGATTGACGCCGTAAATGGCGAGGCCATCGATTGGCTCCGCGAAAAGAACGCGCAAAACGCAGGCTACTACCGCACCTTTCAAGGGCTATATTTGCTGCTCCTGCTTTTCTTGGCCATGATTTTTGCCCGAATGCTGATGGTGATACAGCAGCAGCGGTCTAAAAACAACGAATGTGAGGCGGTTGCGGCAACATTGAGGTCGGCATCCCACTATTCGCTCAGCCTGATTGAGGCCGGGCTGGACCCTATGGTCGCCATTGGCTCGTCGGGCGAGATTATAGACATGAACGAGGCATTTGCCAAGGCCACCTGCATGACGCGGGTGCAACTCATCGGGTCGGATTTTATCAACTATTTCACCAACCCGACCGAAGCAGGCGAGGTGTATCGGGCTGCACTGACCATGGGTAATGTGGTTGATGCACCCCTTACAATGAAGTGCCGTAAAGGTAGTATCACCGATGTGCTCTGCAACGGCTCGGTATTTAAAGACGACTCGGGCAAGATAAGGGGAGTGGTGGTGGTGGCGCGCAATGTATCGGCACAAAAACTTGCCGCACAATATGCCCGGAGCCTCATCGAGGCCAGCCTCGACCCCCTGTTCACCATAAGCGTAGAAGGCAAAATCACCGATATGAACAATGCCTCCCTCAACATTACGGGCAAAACGCGGGAACAGTTGAAGGGTACCGATTTCTTCAACTACTTCACCGACCCCGACAAAGCCAAGGCCGGTTATCAGCAGGTATTTGCCGAAGGTTTCGTGTCCGACTATCCCTTGACGATGATGGACCACAAGCTGACAGATGTCTTATTCAATGGCTCGGTATATAAAGACGCGCAGGGCAAGGTATTGGGGGTGGTGGTCGTGGCACGCGACATTACCGAGCAAAAGCGCATTGAGAAAGAGCTGAACGAATCTATAGTCATTGCCGAAATGGCAGCAGACCTTGCAGAGGAGGCCAAGAATAATGCTGAAAACTCGATGCGGCTGGCGGAAGGTGCAGTCAAATCGAAACAGCAGTTCCTCTCCAACATGAGCCACGAAATCCGCACGCCCATGAATGCCATCATCGGGTTCACCAAGGTGTTGTTGAAAACGGAACTCACGGTCAAGCAAAAAGAATACTTGACCGCAATAAAGGTGAGTGGCGATGCCCTGATAGTATTGCTCAACGATATATTGGACTTGGCCAAGGTGGATGCCGGTAAAATGACGTTTGAGCGGGTGCCTTTCAAAATGGAGCTGTCTATACAGGCCATGTTGCATATGTTCGACACGAAAATAAGGGAGAAGAACCTGCAACTGGTGAGCGAATATGACAATACCATACCGGAGGTATTGGTGGGTGACCCCGTAAGACTGCGCCAAATCATCCTAAACTTGGTGAGCAATGCCGTCAAGTTCACATCACACGGCACCATAAAGGTGTCGGTACGGCTGCTGCGATTGGATGCGGACGGGGCGATGGTGGAGTTTGCGGTGAGCGATACGGGTATTGGGATTCCCGCCACCCGTGTCGGCAAAATCTTTGAAAATTTCCAGCAGGCATCGAGCGGCACATCGCGGGTGTATGGAGGCACCGGCCTCGGTTTGGCCATCGTGAAGCAGTTGGTAGAGCCTCAGGGGGGGTCTATAGGTGTGGTGAGTACACCCGATGTCGGTTCTACGTTCAGTTTCATGCTCACTTTCGGCAAGGCGAGCTCCGATGCGGTGGTCGAAGAAACGTTCTCTGAACAGGATGAGGACATCAAGAACATTAAGGTATTGGTAGTGGAAGACATAGCCCTCAACCAGTTGCTTATGAAGACCTTGCTCGACGACTTCGGGTTTGAGCGCGACATCGCCTCGAACGGCAGGATAGCGATTGAAAACCTGCAAAACAAGACCTACGACGTGATACTCATGGATTTGCAAATGCCCGAAATGAACGGGTTCGAAGCCACGGCCCACATCAGGAACGTGTTGAAATCGAAGGTGCCGATAATTGCACTTACGGCCGATGTAACTACCGTGGATTTGGAAAAGTGCAAGGCCGTGGGCATGAACGACTATATAGCCAAGCCCGTAGACGAAAAACTACTTTACAGCAAAATAATGGGGCTGGTTAAAAAGCGGTCGCCCGCCAAGGAGACTACACCTCAGGATGGGGAGGCCAGAAAACTTAAATACATCGATTTGGACTACTTGGTTCACCGCACCAAATCGAATCCGAGGCTCATGATGGAAATGATAGCCCTATATCTGGAACAAACCCCAACCCTCATCAGCATCATGAAGTCCTGCCTTAAAGACGGCGACTGGAAGTTGCTGCACGCTGCGGCCCACAAAATGATTCCGTCGTTCGCCATCATGGGCATTAGTACCGATGTGGAAAACATGGCCAAGAAGATATTGGAGTATGCCCGCACCCGTGAGGAAACGGAAGGCATACCTGAATTGCTGAGCCAAATAGAATTGGTTTGCACGGAAGCCTGCAAGGAACTGGAAGTAGAATTTGACGAAATAAAGAAAACCATAGACTCCAAATGAATAGAATAAAAATATTTTTGGTTGATGACGACCGCCTGTACCTCAAGTCGCTGGAAATCCAATTTCTCGAGCATGCCGATTTCGTCATAGAAACCTACCCAACGGGTGAGGCCTGCGTGGAAAAGCTGGACCATTGCCCCGACGTCATCATACTGGATTACCATCTGGATGGCATCACCCAAGGTGCCATGAACGGTATAGAGACGCTCGATGCCATCAAGGCATTCAACCAGGATATTCCGGTAGTGATGCTCTCGTCGCAAGACAAGATAGACGTAGCCATCGCCTGCATGCACCACCGCGCCTTCGACTATGTGGTGAAGAATGAAACCGCGTTTTTACGTCTGCGTAAAATCATCACCACCATCTTCAAATACAAAAAAATGGAGAAAGAGTTGAAGTGGTATATGGACCGGATGTGAGGTTGTGCCAATATGGTATAAACATTATTGCGCGGGCGGGCCTTTTTTAGGGTGGTTGAGTGGCGATGCGGCAGCTGCTGAAGTCTGCATTATGATATCATGATTTATCGCCGACTACTGTCTGGCCTGTGGCAGTGTCGTGCTATTCGCAATGTATCTTCGGCATTTTTTAGAGAAAGGTCCCGTAATCTCGCCCATATTTGGGGTGCAAGCAAGGAACGGAAAGCTGGCGGGGTTCCTGTAGCAAACCATTTAAAATCGGTATGGAGATTAAATGTTCAGTTAAAAATCATAATTAAATTAATAAATTTAATTTTATTGATACGTTCGGATGTCGCAAATTTTCTAGTCCCCTCATTTCAGGAATTGTTTAGCAAAAAATCGAATCGAAACACTAAGTTTTGAGAAAAAAACGAACTTTGAGAAACGCCCCCGAATCAACCTTTCGGGTAAGAGCCGCCTGAAAAATTATGGACCAATATTATAGAAGGCTGAATGGTGGTACATATGGTGATTTTAAACTTTATCTATGGGTTTGAACCTCTCTCGGCACAGCGAATTTGAAGGTAGGGTGCCCGGTGCAAGTTCAGGGATGCACTTGGCGGTCGTACCCTTCAAGCGCGATGATTTTTTTCCTGCACTCCTGCTAGTCCTCTACTTGGTTGTAGAGCTCGTCCCCAACATGGGCGCTTACGATGTGGCTGGGCCTCAATGGGTCTATTTGGGCGTGGTCAACCTCATTTCGGTTGCCTATTTTCTGCTCGATAAACAGTCGCGTTTCAATCCGGGAATACAGGCGGTCGCGTCTTCACTACTTACCAAGGTATATGTATTGTTCGCCCTGGTTGCCGGCTTGTCCATTATGGTTTCGGCTAATAGGGTAGAGGCCCTATGTTGCTACACTACGCTGTTGATTACCGTAATGATGTATGTAAACATGGCGGTTATTTTACATGGGCGGCTACACTTGTTCCCGTTTCTTGCTTGGGCAGTTTCCCTACTGCTATTCGTGCAGGCAGTGCAAATCCTGTACAAGTTTTACGAAGGAGGGCAGCTTTTCACCTCGCTTGATGATGAATTGGAAAGCATTACGCTGAATGCGGGCCATAAAAACATATTGGCTGCCGGCATGGTCGTCAAATTTCCATTCTTAATATATTCGATATTTAGGGGAAGCCTCAAGATTAAGGTGCTTACCATGTCGGTGTTTGCGGTCGCGGTTTGTGGTTTGGTTATTCTAAATGCTAGGGCAACCTATATATCGTTAATGTTCGTCATGTGCATCTACGTCGTGTACTATGTGGGCGAACATTCAAATAAGACTTCCCGTAAAACATTGTTCATCAATTTGGCAGGTATAGTGGTGTTGTTCATCGTCGGTATCCTGCTATCTAACGCGATACTGAAACATGGCCCCAGAATTTATGACAGCGATTTTTATGGCACTTTTTTACACAAGCTGAGCTCTATAAAATTTTCCAATGAGGGGTCAGACAATAGGTTTTGGCTGTGGAGCAATGCACTATCCTACATGAAGAACCATTTGCTGTTGGGTTGTGGGTATGGCAACTGGAAACTGGCGGCGATTCCATATGAAAAAAATACGATTAACGAGCTCATCGTGAGCATCCACGTCCACAACGACTTTTTGGAAACCGCGGCCGAGACCGGAATCATCGGCGGCTTATTGTTGTTGTCGGTTTTCGTTGTCCTTGCGGGGTTCATTTTGGGTACCTATTTTGAGGATCGACAATTTCCGCTAAGGAATTTGGCACCGGTTCTGTCGGGCGTTTGGGTCTGTTATTTTGTAGATGCCAACCTCAATTTCCCCGAGGGCAGGCCCATTATGCAGGTATATTTTGCGCTTTTGTTGGCACTTTGTTACGGCTTTCGTGTTAAAGGGAACCAACAGCCGAAAGAACCCGTTAGTATGCCCACCGTCAAGCGTGGGTTCGGCTACATTGGCCTGCTCATCGTTGTGCCGACAATAGTCATAAGGTTAGTCGTTTTCAATTCACTTGTTGCCCAAGCGCAATTCAGCCAAGATTCTTTGAAGCAACCACCCGTTATGGGCTGGGACGATGTAAAAGATGTATTTCCTTCCCTACCCAATATGGACATTCAATGCCTACCCATAGGGGAAATTAAGGCGAACTACCTGATTAAGGAAAACCGGTATGGCGAAGCCCTTCAACTGCTTCGAGACTGTGCCGACGTAAATCCCAACCTCGGATACAACGACTACTTGAGAGGGGTTGTTTATTTTAAGTGCAGAAAAACCGACAGTGCTTACATATATGCAACCCGGGCATTCGAAAAGCGGCCGCGGGCGATTCCATATTGCAAGTTCCTCCTCACGTTATGTGCCGTGAGGCAAGACAGAACTATGGCCGATCGGGTTTTCGGTAGCGTATTGGCGCTTCATAATGACAGCCTGTTATGGAATCATTACATTGAAGTATTGAGCGTACTTCATGTAGATGATGCTAAATTGATTACCTTGGCAGATAGTGGCTTGAAGGTTTCCCCCAACGATCAAGCTTTGAAAAAGACCAGAATGATTTTGGAAAGAAGTTTACGGAAATAAGGGGATTGAGGAACGGTCGCAGTGTTTTGTGAACGAAAACTCACCCTCCATTTTCGTTATCCCCCATACCGCGAATCCCGAAATTTTTTCCTGCCAAAATGTAACGCCCAGTATTACCCCAACATGAATTAACACGACCTTAAGTGCTTCAAGATTTGCTTTAACGGCCACTAAAGGCTACTTTTGCACTTAATAAAAATGGTGTCCATGATCAAAAAAATAGCCAAGTCTGCCGGTGTATGCCTTACGGCCGCATTTTTTCTGATGAGTTGCCATAATAGCGAGTATGCGGTATCGAAGTCGGCAACACGCAAACCCAAATTCCTCGAAGACATCGCCATCGGTGCGCACGACAAGTCGAATGTCATGAACGATGGGATAGACAACAGTAACGGATACAGCACGGCGTTGGATCACCACTACGGTCCGACGAATGCCGGCGAGCAGCCTTACAACCGCAAAAAAATAGACGAAAACACCCGCCACAACTCCCGCATAGATCCCTCGGTCACCAATACGGTGTCGGAGAAATATGCCGGGCTCTTGGGTGTAATGTCTCAACAAATCAATAACTATTCCCTTTACAAGTTCATCGACGAGTGGTATGGCGTCAATTACCGCATTGGTGGCAGCACTAAGGCCGGTATCGATTGCTCTGCATTTGTTCAGAAGCTGTACAGCGAAGTATTTGGGGTAGATCTGTTTCGCACAGCCATGGAGCAGTTCAACAACTGCATCCGTGTTCGCAACCTGTCCGAAGCCGAAGAGGGCGACTTGGTATTTTTCCACATACACGGTCGCCGCATATCGCACGTAGGCATCTACCTCATCAACGATTTCTTCGTACACGCTTCGCGCACCCAAGGCATCGTCATCAGCAACTTGAACGAGGAATACTGGCATAAATACTATGCAGGTGTAGGTAGGTTGCCCAAGGGATAGGTTCCTGAACTAA
Organism: uncultured Bacteroidota bacterium; assembly: GCA_903905685.1. GTDB lineage: Bacteria > Bacteroidota > Bacteroidia > Chitinophagales > Chitinophagaceae > CAIYTT01. Next base: position 15,547 of record CAIVHI010000284.1, read on the forward strand.
CGATTTTGAAGTATTAGCATCATCTTTGCAGGAGCAATCTTGCAAAGATTTTTTTTGACAGCCGGCTGTAGTGGCCGGTTTTTCCACAATACCATCATATGTATCCCGATTTTAGATATTTGCTACAGGGCGTTTTCGGTCAGGGGGTGCCGCAGTGGCTCGGGTTGTTCAAAACATTCGGCCTCATGGTCGCATTGTCGTTTATTGCCGCCGCCATGGCCACCGTGCGCGAGTTGCGCCGCAAAGAGCAGCAGGGGCTCTTGGTGCCTGAGTACCGCAAAGTGGTGTTGGGCAAGCCCTACACCGTTCCCGACCTCATTTTGGCCGCCCTTACGGGCTTTCTTTTGGGCTTCAAAATCGGCGGCGTCATCGGCCATACCGCCGACGTGGCTCCCGACCCCATGGGCTATCTGTTTTCCACGAACGGCAACGTAATAGTAGGGATAGTTGGCGCCATCCTGCTGGGGGCCAACAAGTATTACGAGGGCAAAAAACAGGAACTTCCTGAACCCAAGGAAGTAGTGCAGCGCATCTATCCGCACCAGCTCATCATGGAGATTGTGATGGTGGCGGCCGTGGGCGGCCTTGCAGGGGCCAAAATCTTCAATGCGTTCGAGACTTGGAGCGACTTTGTGCAGCACCCCATTCAGAATCTTACCTCCAGCAGCGGACTCACGTTCTTGGGCGGCCTCATTGTGGCTACCGCCTCCTTTTATTTCTTCGCCAAGCAGCACGGCATACCCTTCCGCCACCTCTGCGATGCCGCTGCGCCGGGCATCATGTTGGCTTACGGCATAGGTAGGCTGGGTTGCCAAATGGCCGGCGATGGCGACTGGGGCATTTTCAATACGGCCTACGTATCTACCCCCAACGGCGCCACCCGCCTCGCCACCGCCGCCGACCAGGCCGACATCCATACCTTCGTTCACGGCATGGACAAAGCCTGCGTGCCGGCACCTGCATGGCTACCCGACTGGCTTTTCGGAATGACTTACCCGCACAATGTGGGCAGCGAGGGTAGGGCTATAGCAGGCTGCAGTGGTGATTTTTGCAATGTATTGCCTGTCGGCGTCTTTCCAACCCCTGTTTATGAAGCAATTGCGTGCATAGGCCTGTTTTTTGTGCTGTGGCTGCTGCGTAAGCGGCTGGGCGGCACCTTACAGGTATTTGCCGCCTACCTCATCTTCGCCGGCTTGGAGCGGTTCTTGGTAGAACAAGTTCGCGTCAACTACAAGTACGACTGGGGCTTCCTGCATCCCACCCAAGCCGAAATCCTCTCGGTGGTCATGATTGTGGCCGGGGCAGGGTTGTTGTTGTTTTACAAAGACAAAAATCCGTTTCCACAGCAAAAAAATGTGCAGCCGGATTTGGAGAAGTAAATTACTCCGCTTACCTTTGCAGTCCCAAAATCAATAAAGAGGGCGGGAAAATGGTGAGGTAGCTCAGTTGGTAGAGCAAAGGACTGAAAATCCTTGTGTCGGGGGTTCAATTCCCTTCCTCACCACACCAAAACAAACGGGAGTGCAGAGCGAAAGCCTTGCCTCCCGTTTTAGTTTTTAAGCTGCCAAGCAGTGATTTTTTTGGATCATGCTGTATTTCCGGAAATTGACCACAAAGTTTTGCTGTTTTGCGGGTTGCAATGTTGACCAACCACTACAGCTACCGAAATATCGTATTCCTTATTGTTGCCGGAAGGGCGGACATTGAGTGAAAATAAAAGCGTTTAGCTAAAAAAACGGTTGCCGTGAACCGTAAGAACGTGATGCTCCTAGAAGAGCCGTGTAAATCCTTCAATGCCTTATAACTTGGCTTGCATTGCACTACGTGGTCGTGTTTCGGAATGGTCGGCAATGCCGAATGTGGAAAATTAAAGTCCGAAATCCGTTTCCATTCGGTGAATGCTCATCCTTTGTTGCCGTAAAACATTAGTTTTGCGCCCTTTAAATCGAAAAAAGTGGATCATCCGTTAGGACATTTGGTTTCAGTTGGTGGCGCAGAAGATAAAGGTACCGACTTGGAGAAAGGTATCGTTCAGCGTAATCGCTTGAATTTCTTTGAATTAGGCATTTTGAAGACTGTAATCAGTCTTTCCGGAAAGGACAATCCGCGTGTAGAGGTCATTACTACCGCTTCGTCAATTCCCGATGAAGTGGGGCAGAACTACTTTGATGCGTTCGCCAAATTGGGCTGCAACAATGTGGGCCATATCCGTATCCGCAATCGGGAGGAAGTGGGGCACCATGAGTACATAGAGCGCTTGGAAGCCTGCGATTGCGTGATGTTCTCGGGTGGCAACCAGTTGCGCCTGTCATCCATTTTCGGTGGCACCCACTTTCTCGATGTGTTGAAACACCGCTACCACAGCAGCAAATTTGTGATTGCCGGCACAAGTGCAGGTGCTATGGCCATGAGCAACACCATGATTTATGAGGGCAATGCGGCCCTCGCCCACCTCAAGGGCGAGGTGAAAATCACGACAGGCTTGGGCTTGCTCCAAAATGTGATTATCGATACCCATTTCGATAAACGAGGCCGCTTCAACCGCTTGGCGCAAGCCGTTGCTGCACAACCCGGTGCCATAGGCATAGGGCTGGGCGAAGACACCGGCGTAATCGTCTCCAACGGCGACGAACTTAAAGCCATTGGGTCGGGCTGTGTGGTTATTATTGATGGGCGCAAAATAGAATACAACAACATTGCCGACATCAAATTCGGTCAGCCTATATCGGTAGAAAACATCATCGTCCACATGATGTCCAAAGGTGATTGCTACAATCTGGACAAACGCAAATTTCTGGGGGCGGTTATTGAGAGCGACAATGAGGATTGATTGCGCGGGTGATACCCGGAACCATAGGTTTTGGGTATCACCGATTTCATCCGAAAATGGATTATTCGGCTGCTTGTGAGGCTTCGAAATGTCTTTCGAAGAATTGTAATAGCGGCGTAAGGTGGAGGGAGTAAAAATCCCAATAATCGGGATGGTAAGCGCTTCGTTTTTCCTTCCCTGTCCTTTCCGTCGTTTTGCTTTTGGGAAAACACTCTGTGTATGCGAAAATCTTCGATTTTTGGTTGGGTCGCACGTATTGCATTGACCTGCGATTTGATTCAGATGCTACGCACCTAAGGTAGTTTTCAAAACAATCAAATACGTACCGCTTGTCGGCAGGCACTGCTCCTTCCAACAATACTTCGAGGTCGCCATCGTCGCCGTTGTTTGGAAATAGGAAAATGTCGATTTTCGACGCAAGCGGTCGTATTTTCGGTTGCTCGTTTAAGATGCTGCGTAACTTTTCCAATCTCTTGGAATGCCCACCATTTGAATGCTTATCTTCAGAATCGGCATCGAAAACGACAACTATGGTATCTCCTGCATCATGAAATTCTTCTATTTGTGGGGAAAGCTCTGATAGTTTGCTCCAGCCCCCAGAACTGACAAAGTCAAAATGCGTTCCGCGAGACTTCTTGAGTTTGCGCTCGAGAAACGACTCCAAGAAGGAAGCGTCCTCAACACCCTCGATTATTATCCTCAGCATCTATCGAATCTCTATATTTTCATGAATCGCGTTTTCTATTTCAGGGAATCTATAAGCATAGGCTTTATGTTCCCCAGAGTTCAACTTGCGGAGCGTATAGCTCATAAAGTCGTTTTGGTACCCTTTATGGTCGTCCTTGTTAAGGTAACTTGTCAAGTACTGCAAGGTCTCGATGCTGTGTGTCGTTGCAAACACCTGGACATCGTAAAGATTGGCGAAGTAGAAAATGACATCCCATAGCGTTTCATAATGCGAGAAGTGTAGGCCATTTTCAACCTCGTCAATAAAAACCATGCCGCCTCTCGAATCATAAATCGCCAATACCATATAGAACATTTTTCGGATCCCGTCGCCGCAAAGATTGATTGGTATGAGTTGCTTCATCCCCTCAACGTCCACATAGGCC
>CAIVHI010000285.1 GCA_903905685.1 uncultured Bacteroidota bacterium
AAAAATCATGAGACAATTCTTCCTGCGTAGGTTCTTTAAACGAAATGACGTCTACGCCCTGTGGGTTCATACTGGTAAACACATCGCGCGTCAGGCCATCTTTACCCGCTGCGTCCATACCTTGCACCACTATCAAAATGGAGTGCTTGTTTTCCGCATAGAGCAGGTTTTGGAGATCGTTCAGGTTTTCAAGAATTTCCAGGGTCTTTTTCTTTGTCTCAACTTTATCGGCGTCGGCCGGGGCATCAGGTGAAATCGAAGCTAGTTTTATTTTCGTCATGTGTTAAAGTGTTGGCATTTTAAATTGACTAAATCTTCATCATGTTCCTGTATGCCCTGATGAATATCGCGCCAAGGTTTTTGTGCGGCGGCACATAGTCGGAAAATTTTTCCAGTAGGCCCGGTTTGGACGCAAAATACTCGTCCAATTCGTTCCAAATGGCTATCCAGTCTATGTCGGCACCGGTTAACAATCGCTTGTTGAATGCTCCGATTATGGGGTCGTTCACACCCATGGAGCCAGTCTGCTTCGAGGAAACGATATGGGCCTCTGGTGCCTTATCCAGCACTAACGACAAATTGTGGTAACCCCCACAGGAGCCCAAAATGACTACACGCGCATATTTGTCGAGCTTGGCGAGGGTGAGCGGAAGGTGGTAACTGTGGCCGCGGTGAATAACGACAGTGGGGTGAATGCCGCTGTCGGCCAAGTACCTGCACAGCCTATTTTGGGCATCTTCGTCATCGGGGGCGGCGAGGGGCTTATTCGCGTAAATCACCGTCCTTTTGTTTGTCGCAGCAATCGTAGTCCAAAATCTACCCGTTGTGTCGGTATGCCATACCGTATTGTCGGTAAATCCTTCCATGAAGCCGCGATACGATTTTTCACCGTCTTCATCTCCAAAAAAGAAGACCTGCTGATATACGGTGCCCGAATCGGTGGCAATTTCCTTGAAGGGAATTTTATTGATAGGCGGCAGGTGGAGCCTCTTGGAGGCCACGGAAGCTCCGGTATCTGTTGAAGAAATGTTGCGGCTGCTTTGCAACTTGGCCAGCAAGCTGTAAACAATCATCCCCTTTTTACTGTGTTCTTGATAGGACTGCTCGTAATTGGCCTTGATTCGGCTATCCAAGTAGGCCGATAAAGTAGAGTCTTTGATGCTGCCCAGTGCGTCCGCCACATTCACTGCGTCTTCAAGTTCATCGTTCTTGCCATCCTTCAAGCCGCCAATAAACCGGTCCATCACGGCAAATCTTGCTGTGTCCGGCATAGACAACAAGAAGTCTGAGAGGGTGTTGTAATTGGCGCAAAGCCTGATGAATGTCCTGAATTGGTCGTATCCCAGGGTATCGAGAAGGTGGTTGCCCGGTGCAGGTGCCAACCGAGCCATCATGCGTTTAAAGATGCCGAGGTACGAACTGGTGTAAATTTCATCTTGACCTTCTACCAGTATTTCGTAGAGGTCGAGTGCTTTCAAGCTGTCAATACATTTAAACCTGATTTCGTCATGTTCTTCATGCAAGTCATTGATTTTCCTGACATATTGAATCGCCCGATAGTTTAAGTCTCTGCAGTAGGAATATCTTGCGAGATAGCCGTTGGTCATTTTAAGGCGAACGAGGTTTTGGAACAATAAGTCGTTGTTCGAGGTTATACTGTCTATCTCCGTTAAAGTAAGTCGGCCTCGATACAAATCGTCGAGAAATGCCAATGCCTTCAATGGAGCTTTTGAGTGACGGGCAATCTCGACTATTCGTTGGGTCAAAGTATCGGTGCACCCACCTATCGCATTCTTGATAAGGGGATTGGTAGACGAAGCATAATTGAAAATCAGTTCGGGTTCTAACCTTGCATCTGCGGCTATGATTGCCCCGGCAAAGCTGTCGGTTGCAAAATCTGTGAGTCTGCGAATCATGACTCCAGGATTTTGAAGTCCTAAAGCCAAGTAAAGGTAGGTTCTTGCATCTCCTTGATTTTCAAATAGATTCTTACCGTTATCGAGCGTAGGGTAATCAATATGCCGCCTAACGTAGTCTTGAAGCCGTCTCTCGTTCCTGAACCTGACCATAGAGTCGAAAGATTCCAACCTTGCCATATAATAGGGCAGGTCGGGCTTGGCTTCGCCATTGTATTGGCGCAAAATTTCCCACAATGCATTGAGGGCCCTTATTTTTTCCTGAACCTGTGAAATGGAGTCCCTCCCACAGGCAGGAGGAAGGTTTTCCATGAAAATTTCGCTGTGACGAGCGCCTCTAAAAAGGATGTTGCTCCAGTCCCTGCCCATAGCCGTATCGGTTGCAACGAATATTGCCGAGTCGAGTTTGCCATCTTTCAAGTCGGCTTTTTCAAGCTCTTTTGAAATCTTGTCGTGAATATAGAGTCTATTGAAAGGGATGGGGTGGAGTAGGGTATCTACCAAATATGGATTGGGCTTGGAGGTATCCTTTTTTTTCTTCGGTCCGTTGTGGGGCGCAGGGAAGCCTTTGGGTGCCGGCGGTGCCGATTGCGCCGGCGCACAGAGGCTCGCACACAACAACAATACCAATAACGTTACCAAACGTATCATCCTCATGCTTTACGGGGCCTGCCGTCGCGTGGCCTCGGCGAAATTAAATCAAACACGCTACCAACGGCTAATATTGTTTGTAGTGTTGAAGCCAATAAAACTAAAAGCGGTCGGCACCCAAATGCCGACCGCTAATAAAAAAATAATTTTAGTAAATGCTTATGCATTTACCCCCATCGCGGGATACAATGGGAACGCCGCCATGAGTTCATTGACTTCCCCACGCACTGCTGCAATCACGCTTTCGTCGTCAGGCGCCATCAAGACGCGATCCAGCCAGTTGACTATGAGCTGCATATCTTGTTCTTTCAAGCCGCGGGTAGTTACTGCGGGAACGCCGACACGAATACCCGAAGTGATGAACGGAGACTTGTCATCAAACGGAACCATGTTTTTATTCAGCGTGATGTCGGCCTTCACCAAGGTATTTTCTGCTTTCTTACCGCTAATGCCCTTGTTGCGTAAGTCTATGAGTAATAAGTGGTTATCGGTGCCACCTGAAACAATGTCGTAGCCTTTTTCCAAGAATGCCGACGAAAGTGCTTGGGCATTCAATACCATTTGGTGCGCATATTCGGTAAATTCGGGTTGCAAAATCTCGAAGAATGCCACAGCTTTCGCAGCAATCACATGCTCGAGGGGCCCACCCTGTGTGCCAGGGAAAACGGCCAGATCAAGCATTTGGCTCATCATCCGCACTTCGCCCTTGGGCCCTTTCAGTTTCCAAGGGTTTTCCATATCGTGCTTCATCAATATTAGACCTCCCCGCGGACCGCGCAGCGTTTTATGGGTAGTGGTGGTAACGAATTGGCAATGCTCAAACGGGTTGTTCAGCAAGTGCTTGGCTATCAGGCCGGCAGGGTGCGAGATATCGGCAAGTACAACAGCACCAACTTTGTCGGCGATTCCGCGGATGCGGGCATAATCCCAATCCCGGCTATATGCCGATGCCCCACAAATGATAAGTTTGGGGCGGTGCTGGAACGCCTGTCTTTCAATCGATTCATAATCAATCAAACCGGTCTCCTTGTGCAGTCCGTAATGAACCGCGTTGTAAAGTTTGCCTGAAAAGTTTACCGGAGACCCATGGGTGAGGTGGCCACCCATGCTGAGGTCCAAACCCAAAATGGTATCGCCGGGTTGTAAGAGTGCCAGCATTACCGCCGCATTGGCTTGCGCGCCACTGTGGGGCTGCACATTGGCATAGCTTACATTAAATATTTCTTTGGCGCGGTCTATTGCCAGTTGTTCACTTTTGTCCACCACTTCGCACCCGCCGTAGTACCGCCTTCCCGGATACCCTTCGGCATACTTGTTGGTCATGACGCTACCCATGGCTTTCATCACCTGTAAGCTGGTGAAATTCTCCGATGCGATAAGCTCAAGCCCGCGGCTCTGGCGTAGATATTCTTCGTGGATCAAATCGAAAATGACTGAATCGTGCTTCATGGTCGTTGTTTGGTACTGCAAAGATAACTGTACCCCAACTAATTTTTTGATGATTGGCGAACCATAGTTCGTTCGAGGCAATACCTCATTCAAAAAGTCTTCATTAAACCGTAAAATGGCTCCCGTTTTACCACCGCTCCAGATTCCACTCGCAGTTGCCTATCCCTTAAACGCGGAGCATCACGGGTTTTTTCGTATTTTGGTGCCAAATAGGCCCAGCCCGGATTTCAAGCATAATGTCGAAACTCAACCTGTCTGCACTTAAAAACAAACATTTTCTTGCACTTGCAGGCAATGGGGTGATATCGGTAATAACCGTACTTCAAATGGGCTTGATATACCACAAGTTGGAGAAATCGGAGGTGGGTGCGTGGGTCATGTTCCTCACCATACTGGGTATTGCGGAAGCTATTAGGAATGGGTTTCTACAAACTGCAACCGTAAAATTTTATAGTGGCACGGGGGGCAGTCGGGCCAAAGAAGTTTTGGGGTCGGTATGGTTTTGGGCATTGGTCACCACTGCGGTTATTTTTGTGCTATTGATGATTCTGGGCAATGTCGGCATCTTGTGGGGTGCGTTCGCTGCACTTTCGCACGGGGGCGTCTCTGCATTGGGACGATACATGTATGCCGACGAAATCGTACGAATCATCAATTGGATTGGAGTCACTTACATCAGTTCACTGCCATATACGCTCATTTTTTGGATATTGATGGCGGAAGAACGGTATGACAAGATACTTTGGATGCGCCTCGTTAATAGTGGCTCGATGATTGTATGCATCTTCATAGCGGTTTTTTGCCACCGTATGTCGCTCGAGATGTTGCTGTGGATAAACCTCGTTACCAACATGCTTACCAATTTTGTAGGTTATTATGCCGGTATGGCCAAGATGGGCACATTGCGCCACCGCACTACCGATTGTAAAGACGAAATTTACCACTTTGGCAAATTCAGCTTGGGCACCAACCTGATATCGAACCTGTTGCGCAATACCGACACGTTCATCATCAACTTCATGATTGGGCCGGCCGCGGTTGCCGTGTACAACTTGCCCGTGAAGCTCATGGAAATCGTCGAAATTCCCCTCCGTAGTTTTGTTGGGACCGGCATGACCGGGATGGCCGCTGCCCAAAATGCCGGCGACATGGGCAGGGTAAAGTATATTCTTACCAAGTATGCAGGTATGCTCACCATTGTCTTCATACCGATGGCTATCGGCACATTTTTCATTGCCGACCTGGCCATTTATTTTTTGGGTGGCGCAAAATATACGGGTAGTGAGGCCGCGAACATCTTCCGAGTTTGTATGGTTCTCGCCATCTTCTATCCTATCGATCGCTTTAACGGCACCACACTGGACGTTATCCATAAACCGAACATCAATTTTCAAAAAGTGATAGTGATGTTGGTTACCAATTCGGTTTGCGATTTTGTTGGAGTCTGGCTTCTGGGCAACCTCTACGGCATTCTGGTAGGCTCGGCATGCACCATGGCTGCCGGGCTCATCTTTGGCTACTTTAAATTGAATAGGTATTTGCCCCACACCCCTCTCGAGGTATTGCAGGTGGGCTGGCGCGAGACGACTTTATTTGTAGGTAATCGCCTAAGGCCGTTTCGCAAAGCTCCGCCGCAAAATTAACGACGCAGTTATTATGCCTAGAATTGCCCCGCCCATGAGCGCATTTAGGAAAAAGACATAGCTTGCTGTGTAGTTGAGGCGATGATAGGCGAGTGCCAATACCGCCAGCGCAATTATTGTGGTTATGGCCCAAAACAATACAACCGGCAAGGCAAATGCAGTTTTTGCGTTTTCTCGGCCTTCGGCAGGAGGCAGCCGAAGGAAAAAGAAGCTACAAACCAGAAGACCAAGAATGGACGACCCCAACTGCAGCCCCACATAGTTCTTCGCCAATTTTACATAGGCACCCGAATCTACCCCATGGGGGTGTAACAGGTTCATATGAGTAAAGGCGTCCCACAGCAGGTGCGTAGCCGCACCCAACAATACCGAAATCGTGACCGGAAAAATGTTTTTCTTGAAATAATCGTTCCAGTCAGTACCTAGATATCCCACCAGCCTTTTGCGGCAAAAGGACGGAAGGGCGTGAAACAATGGGTTTTTGATGGCATTGTGAAAAATCAATAGGAACACCAATCCCAACGGTAAATCGAACCAAAACAGTCCGGGCCAGCTATGCCCGTATATTTTTCGGTCGTTTTGGAAGATGAAAGCTTCAAAATCGGGAATGATACTGCCTATTACCAACGCCGACGATGAAAATACCCTCGGAAACCAACGATGGAGGTGGATTATTGCAGCCGGGTGGGCAAACGTAAAGGGCATGGTATAATAAAATGAAATTGAAATACGCTCATGTTTATGAGCTGTTACTAAAAGATTAATTTCTTTTGGTACATGAGGTAAAACTAATTTTCCGTAATTTGCAACACATTCGCGATGACCCCACAAAAATAGGGTCTGGATGTTGTTTGTGGTGGAAGTTTCGACAAAAAATCGAGTCGAAATACTTGCCAATAAATTTTGGAATATTTAATTTTATATGAGCAACTCAAATAATACAGCACGTAGAGTAATTGTGGTCGAAGACGATTTCGCAATTAAGACCTTGATTTGTGCGGTTTTGGAAAACAATTTCACCGTGAGCGCCTTCGAAAACGGTTTGGACGCACTTGCGCATTTGCATCAGGGCAACATACCCGATATCATCATATCGG
>CAIVHI010000286.1 GCA_903905685.1 uncultured Bacteroidota bacterium
CTCATGCACTGCATGGCAAACATGTAGAACACCAATAGCGACAAACCCACCGCCAAGGTATAGACCGGCGTGCCGTCGGGATTCTTGGCCTCGGCCATTTTGGCCCGTAGGGTCTCCTTGCCGGCCTCCTTGTCGCCTACGCTGTAGAGGGTGGCCATGGTGCCTACAAACACCTCTCGCGCCGCAAACGAAGTGACCAACGCGATACCTATCTTCCAGTCGAAACCCAGCGGACGGATGACGGGCTCCAACGCCTGCCCCATCATGCCGGCAAACGAATTTTGCAGCTTCTCGGTGGCGGCGGCTTGTTCCAACTCGCCACGACGCTCGGGGTGGGCGGCGGTGAGGGCTGCATACTTGGCCTCCACGGCCTGCATCCGTCCGGGCGGACCGAACGCGGCCAACGCCCAAAGCAGTAGGGCAATGACCAAGATGGTTTTGCCCACATCGCGAATGAATATCTTGCCCTTCTCAATCATGGTTATGCCCACATTGCGCCACCGCGGTGCACGGTAAACCGGCAACTCCATGAGGAAGTAGGTGCGCTCCTTGCCTTTAACCAAAATGCTCATGACCTTGGCCACCAGCAATGCCGACACAAACCCACCCAAATACAACCCCATGAGTACCAACCCTTGAAGGTTGACGATGCCCAACACCGTGCGGTTAGGAATCACCAGCGCGATGAGCATAGTGTAAACCGGCAATCGTGCCGAGCAACTCATGAGGGGGGTAATCATGATGGTGATGAGCCGCTCCTTCACGTTCTGGATGGTGCGTGTGGCCATGATGGCCGGCACGGCACACGCCATACCGCTGATGAGGGGCATGACGCTGCGCCCATTCAGCCCCGCACTGCGCATGATGCGGTCGGTAAGGAAGCTGATGCGGGCCATGTAGCCGCTGTCTTCCAGAATGGTGATGAAGCCAAACAGAATCATGATTTGGGGCACGAACACCGCAATGCCGCTTAGGCCGGCTATGAAGCCGTTCACCAGCAAATCCTTCCAGAGCGATTTGGGAAGGGCGTTGTTCAGCACATTGCCTATCCACGCAAACCCCTGCTCCACCAAGTCCATGGGGTATTTGGCAAGCCAAAAAATACTTTGGAACAGTACCATAAGCACCGTGAGCAGCACGATATTGCCCCACACCGGGTGCAGCAGCACCTTGTCTATGCGGTCGCTGGCAATGAGGCGTTGGACGGGGTCCACCATTTCCACGCTTTGCTTCATGATGCCATCTATCTTGCGGTAGCGCTCCATGATTTCGTTGGCCTGCATTTTCGACTTTTGGAAACCGCTGTCGCGCAGCACATCGGCCACAGCGGCGCGGCCTTCATTGCCCAAGTAGCGCAAGGCCATGTAGTTGCAGGCCACATGCAATGCGCCATAGTTACCGATGGTGGCGCTTATGCCCTTGATGGCGTCCAATTGTTGTTGGGAGAGCGAGGTGATGTCCACAAAATCGGGCAGCGGCGCGGGTGGCGCCGCAAATACATCGGCAATGGCCTTGCGGAGCTGGGGGATGCCCTTGTTTTTGCGCGGATTGATAGGCACTACCGGCACCCCCATGAGGCTTCCCAGCTTTGCGGTATCTATGGTCACCCCCATCTGCTTAGCAATGTCGGTCATGGTGAGCGCCATGACCACCGGCGTTTTGAGGTCCACGATTTGGGAACAGAACAGCAAGTTGCGTTTCAGGTTCGAGGCATCGGCCACCACCACGATGAGGTCGGGGCGGTCGGCACTCTCCGAGTGGAGCAGCACCTCATACGTCACCTGTTCGTCGGCACTCTTGGGGTAGAGGCTGTAGGTGCCCGGCAGGTCTATGACCGATGCCGTGAGTGTTTCGGAGATTTTGGCCGTACCCGTCTTTTTGTCTACCGTCACCCCCGGGAAGTTGCCCACCTTTTGGTTCAAGCCCGTAAGGGCATTGAACAAGGAGCTCTTTCCGCTGTTGGGGTTACCCACCAGCGCTATGGAATACCGTTGCCGCATGAATTAGCCCACAAAGTTACACCACCCGCCTGTGTTACAATGCAGGGATGCATGACGACGAAAAATATTTCGGATTGTGGAAACGGGCAGTTATTCTGAAAACAAATATGCATAAATGTATTTTTTTCCATTGTTGGAATGGGATTATTCGTGCAATTTTGGGGGTGGAACGCTAGATAAATGGGAGTGACCGGAGATGAAACAGGTTTTTTTAGGCGTTGGAATAAAATTCATGAGTTTAAATATAGTAGATATGGCCAAAGTAAAAAAAATAGAACAGGAAGAACCCTTAGAAAAGAAGTTATGGAAAGCGGCTGATAAGCTTCGCAAGAACATGGATGCCGCCGAGTACAAGCACGTTGTTTTGGGTTTAATTTTCCTGAAATATATTTCTGATGCTTTTGAAGAATTGTATAATAATTTCAAGGAAGGCAAAGGTGAGTACGAAGGTGCAGACCCAGAAGATAAGAATGAGTATATAGCGGAAAAAGTGTTCTTTGTGCCACCTATAGCCCGTTGGCAGTATTTACAGGGCAGGGCGAAGTTGCCTACAATTGGTAAAGACATTGACGACGCAATGGATGCTATCGAAAAAGACAACCCTTCGTTAAAGGGTGTTTTGCCAAAAGTATATGCACAAGAAAAGTTAGACAAACAAAGCCTTGGCGGCTTGGTGGACATGGTAAGTACCGCAACCATTGGTACGAAAGAAGCCCAAAGCAAGGATATTTTAGGACAGGTTTTTGAATACTTTTTAGGTGAATTTGCCCTTGCTGAAGGCAAGAAGGGTGGGCAGTTCTATACCCCAGCCTGCGTAGTGAAATTGTTGGTAACTATGTTAGAGCCTTACGAAGGCAGGGTGTTTGATCCTTGTTGCGGTTCTGGTGGCATGTTTGTTCAGAGTGAAAAGTTCATAAAAGCGCATCAAGACCATTATAAAAACAGCAACGGAAAAAAACTTTCGTTGAATCCTGCGGATTACATTTCTATTTACGGGCAGGAAAGCAACCAG
>CAIVHI010000287.1 GCA_903905685.1 uncultured Bacteroidota bacterium
ACCGGCGAAGATGCGGAAAAGTTCTATTTCCGTTTATTGGATGAAGATGGCGCCTATAAGAAAATGGCGGAGTCTTTTGCGTCTGTAGGCAGTTCCCGGCAGCTGGTACTGTATTTCCAAAAAATGTATGATGCCGACAAAGAGACGCTGTTGAACGCGCTGATACGCAGACATCATTCGTTGGACTGGTGGCGGATGTATCCTACCGGCACCGAAGAGGCCACGCTTTTCAAGCTCCTCACTACCACCTACACAAAGGCGGCCCTTCTCGTCATGGCCGATAGGATTCAGCGGGAGCGCAGTTTTTACGGCTTCAATGGCTTTTTGGAGAAATTGAAGGACTGGCTGGGGGTAAAGAAATGATTTTTATGACATTATGAATCGTTATAATGGTATAAAAAAAAACGGCGCGATTTTCGGGTGGTTTTCCCTAACTTTGATATACTCAAATTTAGACGACGATGGGCAAGGTGGACGTTCGCCATAAGGGCGAGAAAAAGAAGGCTTCGCGAGTAGCCGTTGAGCCGGGTTCGGCAAATAAAGCGGTTAATCGCCGGGTGGCCGGCAAGGACGGCGCATACCTCACCAAACGGATTCTGTTGAAGGCCGTGCGCGATGGGTTTAAAGCCGCCGCAGAAAACGCAATGGCCGCACAGGGGTATGTTGTGGTCGGGAATTCCGATTTCGTTTACAAGCTCTTTGCCGACGGTAGCAAAGAGGTTATAAAGGCCATCCCACGGATAGAGCGACCCAAACACATCATCCTCAAACCCTGATGTATTATGAAGAGATTCAGGGTGTTTGCCGGGCCGAATGGTTCCGGGAAGTCGACCATTATCAATGGGGTGCGTCAAACGATCGTCGATGGGCGCGTATTGGACTTCGGGGTATATGTGAATGCCGACGAAATTGCCGTTAGGCTGGCATCGGGCGATTTTTCGTTTCGGCCGTACCGGCTTGGAGACGTTACAATTGCCCAATTGGAGCAGTTCGGACGGGAGTCCGGACTTTTCAGGGGCGGGTTCAACGAGGCGGCTTTGAACGATGCCATCGGGCTGAACAACAATGCCGTTGCGATGCACCAACCGGAATGGAAGGAAGTGGTTGCGCAATTGTTCTCCAACTTCGTTATTGACAGCCTGTTGAGTTCGGGAAAAAAATGTTCCATGGAGACCGTGTTTTCCCATGCGGGAAAAGTCGCGCTCATGCGGAAAGCCAAAGCATTGGGCTATAAAGTGTACCTCTATTTTGTTGCTACAAATGATTCCGACATCAACATAGCAAGGGTTCGGTCGCGTGTGGCGGCAGGGGGGCACAACGTGCCCGAAGACCGCATCAGAGACCGTTATTTGCGGTCGTTGGGTTTGATGTATGATGCCGCGCAAGAAGCCTACCAAGCCTATTTCTTCGATAACTCGGGAGTGCAAGGCGAACATCAGTTGGTGGCACATTTCAAGATGGAAGGGAAGCGAAAGGTGTGGGATGCCGGAGACCCCGACAAACTGCCCGATTGGTTCATCAAATATTATGTCGAGAAGCAGGTTTGATGGTTGGGCTATTATCAGCCGCCGAATTTGGTGGCTAAAGCGGTTTGAAGTCGAAATTGAAGATTACGCTAATTTTCATGAATGACCCTGTGCGTGTTTTTGGGTCCATTCACTGTTTCCACGGTCAACCCCGATTGTACCTCCATCGGTCACTTGATATTTTCCCGTTTGAACAAACGTAGGCACAAATAGAAATGCTCAATCGCAGATTGGAAAGGCAATTTCAAATCCGTCCTCCAAAAAATTCACAAAAACATCCATGCCACCCTTGGCGCAGTTTCCGTAAATTCACGGAATCATATGGATCGTTCTTTTTCGGGGGTGGAGTTGCCGCAATTGATTGCGGAATTGCGCACGGGCGCAACGGGATTGACGGCCGCTCGGGCCGCCGAATTGCTCGACGAGCAAAAACATGCCCTTAAAACGCCACCCCGCTGGCGCCGCAACCTGAAGTTGCTGCTGCGCCAATACACCAATCCGCTGGTACTGCTGCTGGTGGGCGCGGTGGTGGTGTCGGCAATTCTGGGGCAGACCACCGACGTACTCATCATTGGCTCCATACTGCTGGCTACCGGACTCTTGGGCTTTTGGCAGGAGTTGGGTGCCGATCGCGCTGTGGAAAAACTGCAGCAACTGCTCCAACTCACTTGCCGGGTGCTGCGCGACGGTACCGAAATGGAGGTTCCCGCCAATGAAGCCGTGCCCGGCGACATCATCCTGTTTGCCGCAGGCGACATCATCCCGGCCGATTGCAGGGTATTGGAAACCAACGAGATGCACGTGAATGAGAGCGCCATGACGGGTGAGTCTTTCCCGGTTGAAAAGTTTGCCGGTATCATTCCCGACGACAGCGCGACAACTGAGAAGACCAACTGCCTCTGGAAGGGCTCCAGCATAGTTACGGGCACCGGCAGGGCGGTTGTGGTCCATACCGGCCTCGACACTATGTTTGGCGAAATGGCCCAGAGCCTGTCCCACTCCGAAGAGTCGGCGTTCGAGAAGGGTATCCGCAAGTTTGGCTACTTCCTCATGCAGGTCACGCTGTTTTTGTGCGTTTTCATCCTTTGCGTCAACATCTATTTCCACAAGCCGCTGTTCGATTCCCTGCTGTTTTCATTGGCCATAGCCGTAGGCATGGCACCCGAACTGTTGCCGGCTATCATGACTTTCGCCATGTCGGTAGGTGCCAAGAACATGCTGGCCAAGAAGGTGATTGTGAAGAAGTTGTCGTCCATATTCAACTTCGGTGAGGTGAGCATCCTGTGCACCGACAAAACGGGCACCATCACCCAAGGCATTATTCAGGTTGATGTGATTGTGGATGCTGCAAATCAGCCATCAGATAAGGCCAAGCTGTATGCGTGCATCAATTCGGTGTTCCAAAACGGATTCGGCAATCCCATAGACGATGCCATGCGCAAAATACCTGCCGACCTCACCGGCTGCGGCAAGGTGGATGAGATACCCTACGACTTCATCCGCAAACGCCTCAGCATCGTATTCAAAAAGGGCGAAGACCGATTCATGACCACCAAGGGTGCAGTCAACTCCATCTTGGATATCTGCACGATGGTGGAATATGCCGATGGTAGGGTGTTGCCTATGGCCCAGTGCCTAGCCCAAATCCTGAAAACCTACGAAACCTACTGCAACAGCGGCCTCCGCGCCATTGCCGTTGCCGGCAAGCAGGTGCAGTCGGATTCCGTGACCCATGCCGATGAAAAGGAACTGGTTTTCCTCGGCCTTGTATTACTGCAAGACCCCTTGAAAGCCAATATCGGAGATGCACTCGATAAGTTGCGCGGACTGAATGTGGGGGTGAAAATCATCACCGGCGACAACCGCTTTATCGCCGCCTACACCGCCAACCAAATCGGCATCGATGTGCCCAATATCCTGACGGGTGGCGAGATGAACAAGATGCTCCCCGAGGCGCTAATGGTAAAGGCCCGCACCACCGACGTATTTGCCGAGGTGGAGCCCAGCCAGAAGGAACAAATCATCAAAGCGCTCCAGAAATCGGGCTCGGTAGTAGCCTATATGGGCGATGGAATCAACGATGTAGCCGCCATTCATGCCGCCGATGTGGGTATCTCCATCGACAACGCTGTAGACGTAGCTAAGCAGGCTGCCGACTTCGTGCTCCTCGAAAACGACCTTTCGGTACTGGCCGACGGCATTTACGAAGGGCGCAAGACGTTCCTCAACACCCTCAAATACATCTTCATCAATACCGGTGCCACCTTCGGAAATATGTTCAGCGTCGCCGGGTCGTCGTTGCTGTTGCCGTTCCTCCCCATGTTGCCCAAGCAAATCCTCCTCACCAATTTCATCACCGATTTTCCGTTCATGGCCGTTGCGTCCGACAATGTGGACGAAGAAGGCTTGAAAGTGCCGGGCAAGTGGGATTTGAAGTTCATCCGCAAATTCATGGTCATCTTCGGCCTGCACAGTTCCATCTTCGATTTTGCCACCTTCTTCTTCCAGCGCAACTACCTGCATTTGGAGCCCACGGCCTTTCAAACCGGTTGGTTTGTGGAGTCGTGCATCACGCAGCTCATCATCCTGTTCATCATCCGTACCCGCAAGCCCTTCTTCCGCAGTAGGCCGGGCAAGTGGTTGATGATAATCAGTGCCATTGCGGCGGCGGTGGTGGTCTCGCTGCCGTTCGTTCCTGCCGGGGCATGGTTTGGGTTGGTCATGGCCAATTCCGCCCAAATTTTGGGCATCACGGTCATTATCGTGGTGTATGCTTTGACTGCGGATTTATTGAAACGGTGGTCGTTCCGGTAGCGGTTGCAATCAATCCTTATACATGAACCACTTGGCCAACTCTTTGTAGTTGGCCTTTTTGCCATACATGAGGATGCCTACGCGATAAATGCGCCCTGCCACCCAAACGGTGAGCATGAAGCCCGCTATGAGCAACGCCATAGACACGCCCAACTGCCACATGGGCACCCCGAATTGCAGCCGTATCATCATGGCTATGGGCGATGTAAACGGAATGATGGACAGCCAAACCGACAGCGCGCCATCGGGATTGGCAACTATGACCGTTTGTGCCAGGGCGAAGGTGAAGATCAGGGGCAGCGTAATGGGCATGATGAATTGCTGGGTCTCGGTTTCACTATCCACTGCCGAACCTACCGCCGCAAATAGCGCGCTATACAGCAAGTAGCCGAACAGGAAGTAGAACAGGAAACAACCCACCGTGTAGGGGATATTCACATTGTTCAGCGTTCGCATCACCTCGCCCATTTCGTTGTCGCCACCGGCCGCCGCCTGTGCTGCGGGCATGGTGCCAGCGTTCATTTTCATTTCCTTGGCCTGGGTGGCGGCGCCAGAATGTTTCATGAGGAGTCCGCCACCAAAAGTGGAGATGGCCACCGTCAATCCAATCCACAAAATGAATTGTGTGAGACCCACCAACCCTACACCCAAAATCTTCCCCATCATGAGTTGGAAAGGTTTTACCGACGAGATGACCACTTCCACTATACGGCTTACTTTCTCTTCAATCACTCCACGCATCACTTGTACTCCGTAGAGTATCAAACTCATATAAATGAGCATGGCAGCCACCATCCCAATTATGAAGGTCACACTGCCGTCTGCGTCCTTCTCGCCGGCATCGGTAAGTTGTTTCACCTCCATGTGCAAGGGCTTTTGCACATCTGCCATTACGGCCGAATCAATGTGGGCCTCGGCAAGCCGGTGTGCCTGCGCCACGGCATTAATGCGCTCTTCAACCGTTTGAGACACGGTTAATGAGGCCTTTTTCTTGCCATAAAGCATGATGCCCTTTGTGCTTTGGGGTATATAGAGCAGGAAGTCGTTGTCGGACTTTGTAAACCCGGTCTTTACGTCCTCGTAGCTGCCGGATGCGTAAGCGAACTGGATGGTGGGTGTGTTGGCTAGCTTATCCTTGAACCAGCCACTTTCATCTACCACGGCAATCAATTTTCTGTCGCCCATATTGGCTTGATTGGCAGCCAAGTAGCCGATTGCCCCAATCATCCCTACAAAAAGGATGGGGACGAGAAGCGTCAAGACGATGAATGACTTTTTCTTAACCCGGGATAAGTACTCCCGTTGAATGATGAGCAATATCTTGTTCATGGCTTAGTTGGATTTGCTGACGGTTTGGATGAAGATTTCGTTCATGGTGGGCACTACTTCTTCCATGCGCATTATGGATACTTTAGGAAGCAGGTAGCCCAACACGTCGTTGGTGGTGAATTCGGGTTTGATTTTCAACGTCAGTTTGCCAATACCGTCATTTTCGGCATTCGCAACCGTGTTGAAGGGCGCATCGCTATCGGGTGTGGGCAGGTTGCCGGTGAAGTCTACCGCAAAGGTGTTGTCGCGGTATCGGTTCCTAATGTCTTTCACCTTGCCTTCCAATATTTTGTGCGATTTGTTGAGCAATGCGATACTGTCGCACAGCTCTTCAACCGACTCCATCCTGTGTGTCGAGAAGATGATGGTGGTGCCTTGGCGGTTAAGCTCCAGAATCTCGTTCTTGATGAGCTCCGCATTCACGGGGTCGAAGCCCGAAAAGGGTTCGTCCAATATCAGCAGTTCGGGCTGGTGGATGACGGTGGCCACGAATTGTGCCTTCTGCTGCATGCCCTTAGAGAGGTCCTCTATTCTCTTGTTCCACCAGGCCTGTATTTCCAGCCGCTCAAACCAATAGCGGGCGCGCTTGCGGGCCTCGTCGGCCGAAAGTCCTTTCAGTCGCGCCAGGTAGAGTATCTGCTCGCCTATTTCCATCTTTTTGTACAGTCCGCGCTCCTCGGGCAGGTAGCCTATTTTGCCGATGTGGTGGGAATGGAGCCGCTCTCCATTGATGAGCACTTCGCCCGAGTCGGGCGCGGTAATCTGGTTGATGATGCGGATGAGGGAGGTCTTCCCGGCACCATTGGGGCCGAGCAGCCCGAACACCGTGCCGCCCGCAACTTCTATACTCACGTCGTCCAGCGCCCGCTGGCCGGCGTATTGCTTCACAATATTCCGTATGCTTATCATAAAATGGAAATATCCATCAAAGTAAATAAAAATTGCACTATTGGCGAAATTTTTTCTACAACATCCTGCAAATGCCTAATTTTGAAGCCTCATGAAATCGGAAATCATACTGAACGTAGAACTGGACGAGGATAAAATGCCGACTGCCATTGAGTGGACAGCCCCCGACGGCGGCGTGACCGACCCCCAAACAGCCAAAGCCTTACTACTGGGCCTGTGGGATGGGAACGATAAAACCGCTGTGCGCATTGACCTCTGGACCAATAAGATGGAGGTGCCCGAAATGAACGATTTCTACTTCCAGACCTTCTTCGGTATGGCCGATACCTATGTGCGTGCCACGGGCAATAAAGCCATTGGCGACGACCTGCGCCAATTCGCCCGCGAGTTTATGCAGAAAGCCACCGATGCCGTTGCCGCGCAACAGCCCGGCTAGTTGCCATTTCATTAGTATTTTTGCCGCATCGGCAGTCCGGCGTCCATATTAGAGTCTCCTATAGAGTTCCTGCGGGGCGTTGGCCCCCAAAGGGGAGAGTTGTTGCGTGCCGAGCTGGGTATTGCCAACTTCGAAGACCTCCTCTTCCATTTTCCATACCGCTACTTCGACAGGACGCGGGTAGACAAGATTGCCGCCATTAACGAGCAGACGGAATATGTGCAGCTCGCCGGCAAAATCACTCACATTGGCGAGGAGGGCGACGGGCGCAAGCACCGCCTTATAGCCACCTTTGCCGATGACACCGGCCGGCTGGACTTACTGTGGTTTCAAGGGGCAAATTGGATGAAGCGCACGCTCAAGGAGCAGGAGCGCTACATCGTCTTCGGCAAGGTGAGCAACTTTCAGGGATACTACAACATTGCCCACCCCGAAATCGAGCCTTGGAACTCCGAGACATCGGTGGCGGGAATGCAGCCCGTCTATTCATCCACCCAAAAACTCATCACTCGGGGCATCACCAACCGCTCGTTTGCCAAGATAACTCAAGCCCTATTCGAGAAGCTGCAACCCGGCGACATTACCGAAATAGTGCCCGAGCGCATTTTGCGCGAACACCAACTATGTGGGCGTTACTTCGCCTTGCGGCAAATACACTTTCCGGAAAGTGTCGAGAAAGAACAGACAGCCCGGCGGCGGCTCAAATGGGAGGAGCTGTTTTTATCGCAATTGTCGGTAGCGCGGCTGCGGTTGCAGCATACGGCACAGCCCGGCTGGGTGTTTGCAAAAGTGGGCGACCGCTTCAATGAATTTTACAGCAACCACCTTCCCTTCAGCCTCACCGGCGCGCAAAAACGGGTGATACGGGAGATTCGTACCGATACCGGCTCCGGCCGGCAAATGAACCGCCTTTTGCAGGGCGACGTGGGCAGCGGCAAAACCATAGTGGCCCTCATGACCATGCTGCTGGCTATAGATAACGGCTTCCAAGCATGCATCATGGCACCCACCGAAATCCTCTCCCAGCAACACTACGCCAACATAGCCCGACTGCTGGCTCCCATGAATGTGCCCGTTCGTCTGCTTACCGGTGCGGTGAAGGGCAAGGCGCGAAAGGAAATATTGGCTGCCCTTGCAGATGGCTCGCTACCCATAGTGGTGGGCACCCATGCGTTGATAGAGGATAGCGTGCAATTCAAAAACTTGGGCATGGCGGTGATAGACGAGCAGCACCGGTTTGGCGTGGGCCAGCGGGCCAGGCTCTGGAAGAAGAACGAACTGCCGCCGCACGTGCTCGTCATGACCGCCACTCCAATTCCTCGCACCCTGGGCATGACCATTTACGGCGACTTGGACATCTCGGTGATAGACGAGTTGCCGCCGGGTAGGCAGGCCATTAAGACGGTGCACCGTAAAGATATGGGCCGGGCAAAGGTGATGGAATTCATGCGCAGCGAGATAGACAAAGGCCGGCAGGCGTACATCGTCTACCCACTCATTGAGGAGAGCGAGAAGCTGGACTATGAGAGCCTGATGGCGGGCTATGAGCAGGTTAAAATTTGGTTCAACGAAAACCGGTACAACATTGCGATGGTGCATGGCCGGCAGGACCCCGACGAGCGCGAGCGCAACATGAAGCGCTTTGCCAAGGGTGAGGCCCACATCTTGGTGGCCACCACCGTGATTGAGGTTGGCGTGGATGTGCCCAATGCCTCGGTGATGCTCATAGAAAGTGCGGAGCGCTTCGGGCTATCGCAAATGCACCAGTTGCGGGGTAGGGTGGGGCGTGGCGCCGAGCAGTCTTACTGCATCCTAATGACAGGCAACAAGGTGTCGCAGGAAAGCAAAAAGCGCATAGACATCATGGTGGAGACTACCGATGGTTTCAAGATAGCCGAGGCCGACCTTGCCATGCGCGGCCCCGGCGATTTGGACGGCACCCAGCAAAGCGGCATATTGAAATTCAGGCTGGCAGACATCGTAAAAGATGCCGATGTGTTGGAGTCGGCACGAAATGCCGCCATAGGCATCATCAAGGAAGACCCCCGGCTGGACCAACCCGCCCATCAAGCCCTACGCTACACCTTGCAGGCCATGAACAAGGAAAAGCATTGGGGAAAAATAAGTTGACCTTTTTAGGTTTAGGATCATGTCCTTAAGTCTTATATTAACTTTAATTTGTCCGTTAACCCATTTGCCCTATCTTTGCCGAAACCAATTTAGCCACATTTAAATTTATTTTATGAAATCAATCAGGAACGTCGCAATGGGCGTACTCATGGTAATTGGCGCGTTCAGCGCAGTTATGTACACATCATGTTCTAAAACGAAAGATGCCTGCTCGGGCATAACCTGCCTAAACGGAGGTGCCTGCAGCAATGGAACTTGTACCTGCCGCACCGGCTTCGGTGATTCTGTGTGCAGCAAACAGTTGCGCACCATTTATTCAGGTGGTTCAGGTACCTATATGGGTAACGGAACGGACAACGGTACCGGTACGTATTCCAACTATACGGC
>CAIVHI010000288.1 GCA_903905685.1 uncultured Bacteroidota bacterium
ATTGGCCACTACCTCGGTATGGATGGGGTGGATGGTGAAGAGCAGGGTGGCTATGAGTGCCGCCAGCGGGCTGTCGGGAAACACCACCTGCCGCATGAAGTAGAGGAGTACCACCACTAGTGCCACATACCACAACACATTCATGACGTGGCGCACGTGCATTTGGCCAATCAGGCGTTGTTCCTGCGGGCCACTCGCACCATAGGAGATATTGTGGTGCAGGAAGCTGTCTATTTTGTCGGTGGGCACCGCCCCGAAAAACTCCTGCTCAATGGCGAAGGTGGCAATGGAGAGTGGCCTATAGCGCCCGCCCGAAAGTTGATTGCCGGTGTTGAGCTGGCGGTAATAGCTGTCGTAGGCATCCTTCGTGAAAATGCTGTGCAGCCCTGCAAACCCTTCCTGAACATATTCGTTTTTCACGATGACAATGCCGTCGTCGTGTGCATATTCGTTGCCGGCCGTATTGATGTAGAACAGGAACGCCAGTAAGGCCACGATGACGGCCTGCACCCTGAAGTCGAAAATGTTGTAAGGCTTTGGTGCCGGTTGCGGGAGCGGGGTAGGGTCAAACGTAGAAGCCGTCGCTGCCGCTACCGGGGCAGCCTCCTTTGAGGGCGTGGGGGCACTCTTGCCTATGCTTCCGGGTTTCGTTTTTTTTGCCATAAATCCTGTTCAACGCTCAAAAATAATTCAAAATAAGAATTGTTGGTGGGTATGTTGGGCGTGATTGGAACGAATGAAGCAAAGGGGGTTCAGGTTGTCTCAATTCAACGTCCCTTTTGGAGATGTTTACTGCGAATTGAACGTTCCTATATGCTCGTCCTGAATGTCGAGGCATCTGCTTTGCTCCCACTCTCAAGCATGGCGCCTGCCTTCCAGTACTTCTTTAAGTTCCTCGGTCATCAAGGCCACTTTCTTGGTGGCATAGTCGAAGCAGACCATTCCGGTTTTGGCAAGGAGGATGGTTTTGGGAATGCCTGCAGTTGTGGTGGAAATGCGGTAGAGGAGCTCGAAGGAGCGGCTGGTGAGCTCGGCGGAAAAAATGTCGATGTGGAGGAAGTCGCCATAGAACGACTCGTTTTTGTAGGCTATGGCTACGTCGGCCATGATGAGGCTGTTGCCGCCGGCATTGAGCTCGGAGTATCCCAACGATGCCAGCATCTGCACCCGTGCTTCATGCAGAATAGACAGGAAGGCGTCGTTGCCCACATGCCCGCCGTAGTTGATGTCGGTGATTCTGACGGGTACGATTGCGGAATACAACGGATTTTCGTTCGGAATCTCTAATTTTACGCGTCCCATAGTTGCAGATTATGAAAATTATATGTGTCGGGCGAAATTACGCCGATCACGCCAAAGAGCTGAAAAACGACTTGCCCACTGAACCGGTGCTATTCTTGAAGCCCCAAAACGCCGTTTTGGCACCCGATAAACCCTTCCTGTATCCCGAATTCACAAAAGACCTGCACTATGAGTGCGAACTGGTGGTGCGGATGTGCAAGAACGGGAAATACATTCAAGAAAAGTTCGCCAACCGCTACTACGACGAAATGACCCTCGGCATAGACTTTACCGCCCGGGATTTGCAGCGCGAGCAGCAAAAGAAGGGGTTGCCGTGGGAGATTGCCAAGGCTTTCGACAACTCGGCCGCCGTGGGGCAGTTTCAACCCATTACCGAGCATACCGACGTGCAAAACCTGTCGTTCCTATTAAAGAAGAATGGCGAGACCGTACAAACCGGCCATACTGCCGATATGATTTTCAACGTCAACCGTATAGTCGAGTATGCCTCCCAATTTTTCACCCTCAACATTGGTGACCTGATATTTACCGGCACCCCTGCCGGCGTGGGGCCCGTTTTGGTGGGCGATAGGTTGGAACTGGTGCTGGATGGTATAACGGTACATACGGTAGACATTAAATAAACCGCTGCCTGACGCGATGCCGGTAAACCTTCCGTCGGGCACACCCAAGCACCCCTATATGGATGTAGACATAGAACCAAGTTGGAAACAGGAACTGTCCGGCGAATTCGGAAAGCCCTACTTTTTGGAGTTGGCGGCTTTTTTGAAGGCCGAAAAGAAACTTCAAAAAGTGATTTACCCGCCCGGGCCTCAAATCTTCAATGCGTTTAAGTTTACGCCGTTCCATTTGGTCAAGGTGGTCGTTATCGGCCAAGACCCGTATTACAATCCGGGGCAGGCACATGGGTTGTCATTTTCGGTGGCGGAGGGCGTACCGGTGCCCAAATCGCTCATCAATATATATCAAGAATTGCGTAACGACCTGGGGATAACCCCACCCAAAAGCGGCAATCTTGAAAAATGGGCGCGACAAGGTGTACTTTTGCTGAATGCGTCGCTCACAGTGGAGGCCGAAAGACCCAATTCGCACAGCGGCATGGGCTGGCAGACGTTTACCG
>CAIVHI010000289.1 GCA_903905685.1 uncultured Bacteroidota bacterium
CAGGCAGGTGCCGTTTATACCGAAGCAACAGGCAACAAAGTGGCTATTGGTGGGGTAGTGGCCGTGACGAAGTTTACTTCAGATTGCATTGTGGGGTATTTCAATTTTACTACAGACAGCTTGGCATTCACCAATGGTACCTTTACGGTGCCTACCCCTGGCTATGTAGCTCAGCCATAGTGGGTGGCATTTTCCTTGCATTAGCCCGCCTACCGCGCGTTGAATACCAAAATCGTTATCGGAACGTTATATCCTCAACGGGGAATCATGCGTAAAATCATCTTGGCCATATCGATACTTACTATTGGTGCGGGTGCATGCACTAAAAACAGCGGACCGGCGAATGGCAACAGTGTTCAGCCCAACAACAAACTCGATACGCTCGTATTCATGTCGGCAAACATCAATGGTCACCGATTCAAAACCGATTCGGCCTACGGGTACAACGTTAAACAACTGAACAACGACAGCGTCCAAACATTGAACCTGTTGATTACCGCTTCCACGGCAAAGAGCGATTCGGTTTCTTCCATTTCCATCACCGTAAACAACTTCACAGGCCCCAATACCTACCCCATCAACCCTCCCGGCGTGTCGGCCACTTGGTACTTGAACAACGCACGGCATTATGCCACTTCGGGCCAAGTGGTCATCCTAAGCGATACCAGCTATGCGCTCATCGGCAATTTCAACTTTGTGGCCGACAGCATCGTGGTGGCCAATGGTGCCTTCAATGTGCTGATGCCCTACTAAGCCAACACGGCTTTGAGACGAAAAAAAAGGCTCTGGCGATAACTGCGCCGCCCCATCAATTACACATATTGACCAGCTTCTTCTCATTGAGTATCAATATGCTGCCTTCCTTGATGTCTATCAGGTTTTCATCTTTGAAATCGCTCAGCGTCCTGATGAGCGACTCTTTCGCGGTGCCAGCAATATTGGCGAGATTTTCGCGACTGATGTGGATGGAAAATTGGGTCTCCCCATCGGCCTTATACTTTTTAGAAAGTAAGATAAGGGCATCGGCTACCTTTTTCCGCATAGAGTTGTAAGCCAATCCCAACAGCTTCTCTTCCCTTTCGGTAACGTTGTTGGCCAACAGCTCTACAAATTTTTTCAATACTTCGCGGTTGCTGCTCAACAATTCGTCGAATTCATTCTTGGGGATGGATGCTATCTGGCAGTCTTCAATGGCCTCCGCACTTTCCTTATATTGCGTGCCCTCAAGGAGCGACGTATAGCCCAAGAACTCTCCCTCGCCATACAGACCGATGATGAGCTCTTTACCGTCGTCGTTGGCCTTGAAGGTCTTCACCCTACCCGACTCGATAAAATAGAGCCGATGTGGATGGTTGCCCTCTGTATAAATGACTTGTTTCTTTTTGAACTTACTCACACTCCTGTCGGCCAAAAAATCGCGGAGGGCCTCTTTGCCACCCACGGTGGTAATCAAGGTATTGAGTCCTTCAATACCCGTGAGCCGCTCCTTTATGGCGTCCACCTTCTTGAGGCGGCTTTCAATTGCGTTCAGCAATTCCGTGCCGTTGAAAGGCTTGGTGATGTAGTCGTCGGCACCAAGCTCCATTCCTTTGCGCATCTCCGACCGCTCGGCCTTTGCGGTGAGGAAGATGAACGGAATTGCGCGGGTATCGGGATTTTTTTGCAACATGTGGATGACCCCGTAACCATCCAGTACGGGCATCATGATATCGCAAATCACCAAATCGGGTTTGTGC
>CAIVHI010000290.1 GCA_903905685.1 uncultured Bacteroidota bacterium
AAGCCAGTGCAAAAGGCTCCATGAAGCCCCATTGCCACACCTCGAAAATTTCCTTCATTTTGTAGGCCAACCCCAATGGGTCGTTGGCCTTTACGAGCCCTGAGAAAATGAAGACCAGACCCAATACGATACGCAACAGCCAAATAACGTACTTCATAGTAAAAAATATTTAGTTATAATGAGTTCGGCTAATAAGCCTTTTATGTCATTTTAGGGTAAATTTAGAAAGAAAAACTGCCGCTGCAATACCCTTATGGTAGCAATTTTGTTAATGTTGCACTATCCTTACAGCAGCACTTTGCCCTCATTGTATTGGGCAGCAACGATTTACGCCACGGTAATGCCCGGTATGGGGCGCCGCCGGCACATCAGGCTATGCAGTCAGATGTCGTAAGTCATACCTTCCACCGCAATCACGGCATTGGGAAAAACCGCAGCGGCTTCTTCCCGGAAGGGGTCAAGTTCACGATATTTGGACGAGAAGTGGCCGAGCAACAGCAATTGGGTTTCGGCCTCCAGGGCAATCTGGGCGGCTTGGACGGCAGTACAATGGAACCGCATTTTCGCTTTTTCCCTATCGGCATCCAAATAGGTACATTCGTGATAAACCGCATCTGCGCCCAATATCGTCTCCAAATAGCTCTTGGTATATACGGTGTCGGCACAATAAGCATACTTTTTTGGCTTGGGTCCGGGCTCGGTCACCCATTCGTTTTTCACAACCTTCCCCTCGGGCGGCACATAGTCGGCACCTGCTTTGAGCGATTCAAAATGGAGGGGCGAGATGCCGAATTCGGCACATTTTTCGGGCGCAATCCGCCGTCCGCGCGTCTTGGCCTCCAATAACAGTCCCCAACACGCTATTCTATGTTCCACCGGGAAGCATTTCAGCACCATGCGTTGGTCTTCGAACAAGACCGTAGGATGTGGGGGCAGGGCATGAAAGTGGAGGGTGTAGCTCAAAGTGGTATCGGCCACCCGCAAGATGGCCATAATAATGTCTTCCAACTCGGCAGGCGCATAGAGGTGGCAAGGTGCGGTGCGGCCCAGCAAACTCATACTGTTCAGTAGTCCGGGCAGTCCAAAGTAATGGTCGCCGTGCAGATGGCTGATGAAAATGTGGTGGATGCTTCGCCACTTGATGCCAAAGCGTTGCATGCGGTTTTGGGTGCCTTCACCGCAATCAATCAAAACAATCTCGCTACCTATGGTTACTGCCTGCGATGTGGGGTGCCGTCCAAATGCCGGCAGTGCGGAGTTGTTTCCGAGTATGGTGACTTTCATGGGTGTATGGTTGTGGACGAGGGTTGGGGACGGTTGGTGATGCAAAACTTTTCGAAGTTCATTCTTCTCCAAGTAGTTCGCGCTCCAGTATCTCCATGCTTACAATGTCGATGGCTTCGGCCATGCGGGGTGCGATATTGATAGACAAGTCGACCTCATCGCGCTTGAATTCCGCCATTACGGCTCCCGCTACTTCGGTTATTACCAATGATTCGTGTTCGGAATACAGCAATTCGTGCAGGGAGACTAGAGCAGCCACTGCATCCCCGTTAATCTGCTTTACGTCTTTCATGTCGATGATGAAGTTGGCACTGCCGTTCCGGCGTATGTCGGCGCAGGTTTCGGCCAGTTTGGCTGCAACAGATGCATCAAACAGCATAGTTTGGGGGGCAACTATCGTGAAAGTTTCTTTGGTATCAATTTTGAATTGCATAGTTCCTGAAAATGAGCCTGTAAATTAGCCGTTTGGCCAAAAAAGAGTTTGTATTTTCCGCTTTGTTCTGTAAATTTCGATATTTTTCCGATAGGGGACACCGCATTAGGACAAAATTTTTTTTGAAATAGATGGATAAACCGTTCCAATTGGATATTGGCAGGCTTTTTGCTAACTTTAACTAAAAAAAGTATTTTATGGATTCTAATTTTTCGTCTAAAGTCAAGGAAATCATTTCCTACAGCCGCGAGGAGGCATTGCGGTTGGGAAACGATTTCATTGGAACCGAACACCTGCTTCTCGGCCTGATTCGGGAAGGCGAGGGTACGGCCCTCAAGGTGCTGCAAAGCATGAAGGTAGACCTGTTCGACTTCAGGAAAGACCTCGAAACAGCCATTAAAGATAAAAGCTCCAAACCTGCAGCCAACATCAACAGTCTGCCGCTCACCAAGCAGGCCGAAAAAGTGATACGCATTGCAGTGTTGGAAGCCAAGTCGTTAAAAAGTGCCACTGTGGAGACCGAGCACCTCATGCTCTCCATTCTCCGCAATAAAGAGAATACAGCCACGCAAATTCTCGGCAACTTCGATGTGGACTATGAACGGTTCAAAAGCGAGTTGGCCATCCTGCAAGGGTCATCGCCCAGTGGCGACTACAACGACCCGGGGTCGGAAGAATTTGAGGACGACGACGACAAGAAGCAGTTCTCCCAACCGAAGAAGCCGAGCGGTCCCGGCGCAGCCAAATCGAAAACGCCGGTGCTCGACAATTTCGGTCGCGACATCACCAAGTTTGCCGAAATGGGTGCACTCGACCCCATCGTTGGGCGCGACGAAGAGATAGAACGTGTATCGCAAATCCTCTCCCGCCGCAAAAAGAACAATCCGATATTGATTGGCGAACCCGGTGTGGGTAAAACCGCCATCGTAGAAGGTCTCGCGCTCCGCATTGTGCAGCGAAAAGTATCCCGCGTACTGTTCGATAAGCGCGTTATCAGTCTCGACCTCGCCGCCCTCGTGGCCGGCACCAAGTATCGCGGCCAGTTTGAAGAGCGCATGAAGGCCATCATGAACGAGCTGGAAAAGAACCGCGACGTGATTCTGTTCATCGACGAAATCCACACCATAGTGGGTGCCGGTGGCGCTTCAGGCTCGCTCGACGCCTCCAACATCTTCAAACCTGCCCTCGCCCGCGGCGACCTCCAATGCATAGGTGCATCTACGCTGGATGAATACCGTATGTATATCGAGAAAGACGGCGCGTTGGACCGTAGGTTCCAAAAGGTGCTCATCGAGCCGCCAAGCGTGGAGGAAACCATCACCATCCTCAACAACATCAAATCGAAATACGAAGACTTCCACAATGTCATTTACGATCAAGAGTCGATAGTGGCGTGCGTGAAGCTCAGCGACCGGTATATGACTGACCGCCTTTTGCCCGACAAAGCCATCGACGTACTCGATGAAGCCGGTGCAAGGGTGCACATCAAGAACATCAACGTTCCCCAAAACATCCTGGAGCTCGAAAAGAAGATTGAGGACATCAAGCAAGAGAAGAATAAGGTGGTGAAGAGCCAACTCTTCGAAGAAGCCGCCGCTCTGCGCGACAAGGAAAAACGCCTGGGCGAAGAACTGGAAAAGGCTAAAGCAGAGTGGGAAGAAGAAGCGAAGAACAAGCGCTACCCCATTACCGAAGAGGCCATTGCGGAAGTCATCAGCATGATGACGGGCATACCGGTGATGCGTATGGTGGAAGCCGAGAGCGCCAAGTTGCGCCGCATGGAAGACGACTTGCGAGCTACGGTGGTGGGCCAAGAAGAAGCTATTGGCAAGATTGTCAAAGCAATCCAACGGAATAGGGTGGGATTGAAAGACCCCCGCAAGCCTATTGGTTCGTTCATCTTCCTCGGCCCTACCGGGGTTGGTAAGACCGAATTGGCCCGCAGCCTTGCCCGCTACATGTTCGATAGCGACGATGCCTTGATCAGGGTGGATATGAGCGAATACATGGAGAAATTCTCATTGAGTCGCCTCATTGGCGCGCCTCCCGGATATGTGGGTTATGAAGAAGGCGGACAGCTCACTGAAAAGGTGCGCCGCAAGCCCTACTGCGTCATCCTGCTCGACGAAATAGAAAAAGCACATCCGGACATCTTCAACATCCTCCTGCAGGTGCTGGATGATGGGCAGCTCACCGATGGCTTGGGCCGCAAAGTGGACTTCAAGAACTCGCTCATCATCATGACTTCCAACATTGGCGTGCGCCAATTGAAGGACTTCGGTACGGGCGTTGGCTTTGCCACAACCGCCAAAACAGTGAGTGCGGATGACACCGGCCGCGGGGTGATTGAGAAAGCGTTGAAACGCACGTTCTCCCCCGAGTTCCTGAACCGCATAGACGATGTGGTCATCTTCAACTCATTGGAAGAAAAGCACATCAGCGAAATCATCGACATCATCATGAAGGATGTACTGAAACGCTTGGGTGCGCTCGGGTTCACCCTGTCGCTCACGGATGATGCCAAAAAGTATATTGCCGAAAAAGGCTACGACCAGCAGTTTGGAGCAAGGCCGCTGCACCGGGCCATTCAAAAGTATCTTGAAGACCCACTGGCCGAAGAAATCCTGAACCACAGGATCAAATCGGGCGACGTGGTGGTGGCGTCGTTTAATGACGAAGAAAAGAAAATCGTGTTTGCAATAACGTCGCCCGAAGTGCAAATCATTCCGGCCAACGAAGACCCGCACCCGGAAGAGTAAGCAAAACGAACATTTATCGCATAAAAAGCGAACGCCGCATTCCGAAAACAGGTGCGGCGTTCGCTTTTTGGGCCGTATTCGCTTGGAGACTCCACCAGGTGTTCAGCCTCACGCCTTGGGCTGCTTGAAGACACCGGTGCCAGTGGTGAGATAGGCGTGCAAGCTGGTGGTTATCCAGTGCGTCCAGCCGGGCTTGCAGTCTTTGTAGCACTCCACGTTGGGTGTCAGTCCTACATGGGTGAAGGCCACTTCGGTCGTTCCATCGTTCTCCTGAAGGTCGAAAACCAATTGTGTGTCGGTCCACTCCGTCTTGTGGTTGAACCAAGGCATATGGCAGTCGGTCACCAGCCACACCAGCCGTTTGCCGGGCACGGCTTGGGTTACGGAGAAATGGAAGAACGAATCGCCACCCATTTTTACGGTGAACTTGTCGTTTTGCTTATCGGCTTCACCGGTAAAGGTCACCCCCCACCATCCCGGCAGGTTGGCAATCATTTTGAATGCCTCCTCAGCACCGATTTTCGCAGTAAAACCGCAACTGAAATCTTTGTTTTCCATGTCTTATGTTTGATTTGTAGGGCAAAAATAGAATGGTGGAGTTTGTCTGTATTGTACAAATCGGAAGTCAAACGATAAAGTGCTTCGTGGCCAATTCGTTATGGCTGTTCACGAGACCGCCGGGAGTAAAGCCCGTGAACCTCTTGAATGCCCTGATGAAGTGAGACTGGTCGTGGTAGAGCCTGTGGATGTCGTTTTTTAGGATATGTGCATCGGCACCCGATGCCAGAGTATGGTAGTAGTGTTTGAATCTGACGATTTCCATGAGGTTTTTTGGGCCCGTGCCCAAGTGTTCCTTAAACTTGGTATGGAGCCAACGGGAGCTATATCCGGTTTCCCGTTCTAGGCTCGCCACCCCTACAAGGCCACTTGTGCGCGCAATTCGGTCTACGCAATATTCGAAGATTGGGTCTGATGTAGTTTGGTCCAGTTGTTTGACGAGGAATTGTTGCAACAAGTGCGCTTTCAAGAGCAGGTCGTCAGTGTTGGCAAGTCGCCCGAGAAGGTGCTGCGAATTTGGCCCCAAAATTTCGTTGAGGTCTACAATCCTGTTTTTGACTTCGGCAAATGAAAGTCGAAACAGGCGGTAGGCACCAAGGGTGTTCAATTCAATGACGATGGTTGCGGTATCTACGTCGTGGAGCGCGTCCAAAAAAACGGGAGAATCCACGATGCCCGTTAGGGTAAGCCGGTTTTCAGACTGTCTGAAGGTTTTTCCCGCCATTTGTGCCGTGATGCCATTGCGGCAGGTCAATGTCAATTTTAGGAAGGCATTCGGTACAATGAGCTTGTTGTCGGCCGCCGGCAAGCGGCCACTACTTTCAAATACCGATATTTTTGCCACATATGATTGCAGCGAATAGTGCGGTGTAACCGGGATGAATCGGAATGTCGTCATTGCCACTACAGGTACTTGAATTCCTAAAGTTAGGGATGTTTTCCGGAAATGGCCCAACCCGGTTGGCGGAAATTTGCGGCAATCAGCTAGGGCTATTCCCGATATGCGCTCCCCCAAAGAAATACAATTTGGCACATCGTCGCCACCAAAATCGGGTGGCGGGTTTTAAGTAGGGGTGCTTGTATAATTGCATTTTACCGTAAATCTACAAAATAAATTATGGCCATTTTGGATAGCTACAAGGAGGATGTCGCGGGGCGTAGCATGAAGTATAAAGTAAAATCGCATTTGAACCCCATCGACATTATGGACTATTTCGACAATTATTATTTCTTGAAATTGTCAATGCGGGACGTGCTTCACCGGCAGATTGAGCTCCTTGAGGAAAAAGCGATAAAGAACCCTTAGTTCATTGAGGCTATCGGTCGAAGTCGTCAATTGTTATATGGTATCCGCCAACAAATCCATTTGTCGGCCGGCAATCATTTTTTAAACAAAAAACAGGGCTGCCCGTTGTGCACGGGCAACCCTGTTTTGAATCTGGATGTTTATTGTTGGGTGGTCTTGCCGGGGCCCATCATCTTCTTGGCCTCTATGCTCAAAGTGGCGTGGGGCACGGCTTTCAACCGGGCTTTGTCTATAAGCTTTCCCGTAACCCGGCATATGCCATAGGTCTTGTTTTCTATTCGGACCAATGCTTTTTCCAAGTGGTTGATAAACTGTATTTGGCGACCGGCCAGTTGCGACAATTGTTCACGTTCCATGGCGCCGCTGCCGTCTTCCATGTGCATGAAGCGGTTTTCGGTGTCCTCGGTGCCTGCTTCGTCTTTATGCCTAATGAGGCCTTGCAGGAAAGACAATTCTTTGCGGGCGGCTTCAAGGCGTCCCAAAATGATTTCCCTGAAGTCACTCAGGTCTTCATCACTGTATCTAAACACGGGTCCCAAGGGTTGAACCGGCTCATCCAATATGGAACGGTAGGTTTCGGGTTGATATACCGGGATGCTGTCTTCCTCTTTAGCCGGTTTAAGCTTGTTTTCCATCTTCCTGTGGGCAACGATGATGGATGGTTTCTTCTCGTTGTTCCTTACAGAAGGCGTTGCCGTGGGTCGTGGTATGGGCACTACGGGCTTGGGAGGTAACGATGGCAGGGGTTCCCTACTTGTTGACGAAGGTTTTGTTGGTGCTTTCTTGGTATCGCCACCGGCCATGTCTGAGCTCGACTTGGTTGGGGCTTTTTTATCCACTTTGGCTTCAGCAACCTTTTTGGCGGGTTTTGCCTCCTTCTTAGGCGTAGGGATATCCAAATCGTCGATGCCGAGGTCGGCAACGATTTCTTCGGGAATAACTGCAAGGATTTCAACATCGGCAGGGTCAATAACGGGGTCTATTTCGCTATCCACTGCCGGAGCTGCCGGCTTTTTCCGTACCAAGGCACTATCCATATCGGATGCGGCAGCCGGTGTTGGGATTTTCTTGCGGGATTTTGACGTGGGTTCTTCAACCACGGCTTCCGCTTTTACGGATACCGGTTCGACAACGGTTTCAGACTGAATCTTCTTGGAGGGTGCCGCCGTTGTCGCCTTGGCCGGTGCAGATGGTGTTTCATCTGCCACAGACGGTACTGCCGGTTCGGATTTCTTCGTGGTTTTTGTTTTTGAAACCGGTGGTGTGCTTTCCAAATTTTCGGCCTGCACCGCCGCCTCTTTCTTTTTTGCAGCCATGATATGTTGTTATATTTTTTTTATCGATATTTTGATTGCAGTGTCGTTCACTTCCACCTCCGTTCCTTCAGTCAAACCGGCAATAAGTTGCACATCGTCTGCCAAAATTTCGGCGCAAAGGTAATCTTTGAATTTTATTACTGCATTAATAATTGGAGTAAATTCTTGTATATTAACTGATATTCTGTCCGTTACCTCTAGGCCGCTTTCCTTGCGAAGCTTCTGGATACGGTTCACCAGTTCGCGTGCAACCCCTTCATTGGCGAGTTCCTCGGACACGGTAATGTCGAGTGCAACGGTTAGCGCGTCCTTATTGGCTACCGAGAATCCCGGCACATCTTCGGCTACGATATCGGCATCTTTGGTGTTGATTTCCACGATATCGCCATCCAAAGCAAGTTGGAAGGCACCCGTGCTTTCCAACACCCGTATGTCGGCTTGAGACATCGTACCTATGGCGGCGGCAACCGCCTTCATCTTGGCTCCCATACGGGCACCCAGCGACTTGAAGTTGGCTTTGATTTTCTTTTTGATGAACCCGTCGGAATCGGTGAGGTAG
>CAIVHI010000291.1 GCA_903905685.1 uncultured Bacteroidota bacterium
GCCAATGCCACCATCACGGGTACCGGTGTGGCCTCAGGGGTTACTTCGGGGGTGGACACCATCGTGTATACCTTCACTAATGCGTGCGGCACCATCTCTTCCTCTAAGACCGTTACCGTTTCAGGACTTCCGGCCTCGGGACCGGTTGTTGGAACGGATAGTGTATGTACCGGCACCACTACAACGTTTACCGATGCAGTTGCGGGCGGTTTGTGGAGCGTCACCAATACCCACGCTTCGGTAGGGGTAACTACGGGCATCGTTACCGGTGCCACCTCCGGCTGGGATACCTTGATTTATACCGTTACCAATATTTGCGGTTCAACCCGCGATTCTTCGTTTGTCAACGTACTTACCGCTCCGGCCATGTTCCCTATCTCGGGTTCATCCATAGTATGTATCGGTTCGGTATTGAACTACACCGATGCATCGGTAGGCGGCACGTGGAGCATGACCAATGGCAATGCCACCATCACGACGTTTTTGGGAACCGGAGCCGTTACGGGAATCAGTCTGGGGCTGGATACCATATTATACTCGGTAACCAATGCCTGCGGAACCACATCTACCAGTAAGGCCATCACCATCAATCCATACCCCGTTGCCGGCGTAATATCGGGTCCTGCATTTGTGTGCCAAGGAGCCAACATCACGCTTTCAGAAACCATGTCGGGCGGCGTTTGGAGCAGTTTGAATACAGCCGTTGCCACAGTCGCAGGTGCCACGGGCATTGTAACCGGCGTTGCTGCGGGTACAGATACCGTATCCTATACCATAACGGGTGCCTGCGGGATAGTAGGCACTTGGACAGAGGTAGTTGTAAATCCGCTCCCGGATACGGGGTCTATTGCCGGCACCTCATCCCTTTGCATCGGTTCAACGGTGCTGCTCACCGAATCAGTATCGGGTGGTACATGGAGCGGCGGCGCGCCCCATGCTTCGGTGTCTGTAGCCGGCTTGGTTACCGGTTTGTCTAAAGGCATCGGCACCATCTCTTATGGTGTTACCAATAGTTGCGGTACCCTCTATGCCACCTTCCCCGTCACTATTGACACCTTCCCCGTTGCCGGGGCCATCAGTTGGACCGATGGTGTTTGTGTTGGCTCGGCGGTGACTTTGATAGATACCGTTCCCGGTGGCCTTTGGACTGCCTCCAACGCTACGGCGGCGGTAATTGCTCCCGGCGTCATTCAAGGCATTACCCCTGGGGTAGATACCATATTCTACACCGTTACCAACACTTGCGGCACGGCACAAGCCATCAAGATACTCCCGGTGAATGCCGTGCCGGTTGTGGCCGGCATTACCGGTGCCGATACCATCTGCATAGGTAGCTCCGAAATATTGGGAGACGCCACCTCTTCGGGCGTTTGGGCGAGCAGCAACGCTTCTATTGCCACCGTCGACATTTCCTCGGGCCTCACCCATGGCATTGCCGCAGGCAATGTAACCATCACCTATACGGTCACCAACAGCTTGGGGTGCCCAACATCGGTCACGTTCGCGCTGGCCGTTGAGGCTGCACCGGTCATGGCACCCATAACGGGAACGCCGCATGAGTGCGTGGGCGGGTCGTCCACCTTGGCCGATGCTACGGCCGGCGGCACTTGGTCCTCAAACAATACGGCCATAGCCACCGTCGATGCGACAGGCGTTGTCTCGGGCGTATCGGCAGGCACTGCCATCATTACCTATTCCATCAACTCGGTTTGCGGCACTTCATTCGTAACCGCGAAAGATACCGTTTATGCCAATCCTACTGTTGCTGCCATTACAGGCTCAGCTCAAGAATGTTTGGGTGGCACTGCCACACTCGCCGATGCAACGTCGGGTGGGGTGTGGTCATCTGCTAACGTTGCAACGGCAACGGTTGCTGCAGGAGTTGTGACAGGCATCGCTGCGGGCAACGTAACCGTAAGCTATACCGTGACGGGTGCGGGTGGTTGTGCCACATCAGCATCGGTTGTCAACACAGTGAACCCGCTGCCCGTTGTGGCTGGCATCACCGGTGCTGCCGATGAATGTGTGGGCGGAACGGCCATGCTGGCAGATGCAACCGGCTCGGGCACTTGGACTTCGAGCAATGTGGCCGTTGCAACCATAACGTCCTCAGGCATCGTCACCGGCGTTTCGGCCGGCCTCGCAGTCATTTCCTACGGTGTTACCGATGGTGCGGGCTGCACGGGTTATGCCCTGGTTACCGACACGGTTAATACCCTGCCCACTGCAACCGCCATCACCGGCTCGCGTTCGGTGTGCGACGGCGGTACACGCATCCTTGCGGACGCAACCCTTTGGGGCACTTGGAGTTCGTCTAACACCGGTATTGTTACCGTTAATGCAACCACCGGTACCCTAACCGGCATAAGCACGGGTTCGGCCATTATCTCCTACAGCGTCACCAATGCCTGCGGGTCAGTCACCGACACCGCAATGGTTACAGTAATTTCCGGCCCGACGGTTGCCCCCATTACGGGCGCAACTATGGAGATTTGCGCAGGCGGCTCCACTAATTTGACCGATGCCACCACAGGCGGCGTTTGGACGAGCCTGAACACATCGGTAGCTTCGGTCACTTCCACAACAGGATGGGTGACCGGTATTGTTGCCGGCACCGATACCATTATGTATACAGTGACCGATGCAGCGGGCTGTGCTACAACTGTTGACTACGTCATCACATTCGGCACCTATCTCGGCTCGGGCTCCATCGCTCCGGCCGGTGCAACGTTGTGCGGAGGTAGTCCGGTAAACCTGTCGGTGGTCACATCTGCAGGTGGCCTCACCTACCAGTGGCTGCTCAATGGCAACGCTCTTGCAGGTGCCACCAACTATAACTATACCGCCGATTCCGCAGGCACCTACAGTGCAGTACTTAGCAACGGCACGTGTGAGGAAACGGTTGCAGGTGCCATTGTTTCCAATCCACCTACACCCTCAATCACGTTCACCGCACCCAACATCCTCTCCACAGGGCTTTTTGCCGGATACCAATGGTATTTGAATGGGGTTGCCATACCCGGCGCCACCAACGCCACCTATTTGGCCGCCGCGCCCGGCAACTATACGGTGGTGGTCGCCGACGGCAACGGTTGTGTGGCAACCTCTCCTGCCGACTCGGTTAGAGGTGGGGGTTCGGGCACCGGCGTTGCTGCAAGCCCGCGCCAAGCAACCATCCACGTTTATCCCAATCCGGCCACGACCGAGCTGTACATAGATGCAGTAGGTGCCACCAAGGTTGAGGTAAGGTGTGCCGACGGCCGCAAAGTAATGGACGCCGCCTATACCAAAACCCTCGATATATCTAACCTTTCCGACGGTATGTATATGCTGGTGCTTTATGATGCCGATGGCCAGATGATGACGCAGACTAAGTTTGTAAAGCAATAGTTGCCTGCATAGTATAAGTGACCGCCGATGCTTGGGGAGTTTCTCCCGGCATCGGCGGTTGTGTTTTGTTGGGGCTAATCGGCTCCTGCTGTTTTTTACAACGCTCGCTGTTGTGGGCCGTATAATCGTATGCGTCGAAATATTTCATTTGCCCTTTGTTTTGGTCAATATTATGGCAATAATATAGCTTGCAATGCATGGCGAAAAGTGCAGCCCTAATAGAATTCCTTGTTGTACAAATAGCAGTGATGGACAAAACTAATGGTCGTTTTGGGTGCTTTTGTCAACAATGATTCAGCATGAAAATCAGGCTGATTTTTGCTACCTGTACCCCTAACTTTACCAAAATATCATGAAAATGTTGAAGTTCCTTATTCCCGTGGCCGTAATGTGCGTGGTGGGTTGCAGTAATGGCGGAGGTACTGCACGTATGGACCGCTTGGAGAAGGCCAACGACAGCCTAACCATGCAAGTGGCGGCACTGCGCCCGGGATTGGGCGAGTATATGCTTTCCATACAGATACACCACAACAAATTGTGGTTTGCAGGCGCGAATGGGGGATGGGAATTGGCAGCATTTGAATTGGACGAAATCAAGGAGCAGCTTGAAAAGATACCCCAAGTGTGTGGCAACCGCCCCGAGGTCAAACAATTGTCGATGGTGGATGCCCCGTTGGCAAAGGTCGATAGTGCCATTGCCCATCGCGATACGGCCAAATTCAGACAAGCTTTCCTGCTGCTTACCCATACCTGCAATGCCTGCCATGAAGCCGTGCATTTCGGTTTCAACAAAATCAAGGTACCCGCCGATCCGATGTTCAGCAATCAGGAATGGAAGTAGGGTAGGGCGAGGCGGTTTGATTTAGCCGATAGTAGAGGTATCCCCCATAGGCGATGGTCAATGAATACCATAACGCAATGATGACCGAAGCATACAGCAGCTTGAAATGCGCCCAAGGCAGGTAGCCGTCGGGGAAGGAAAAACACTTGTCCAAGCTGAGAAGGTAGGGTAAGGAGGCAATGGCATAGAGCCAATAATTGCGCGAAACCACCCCATAAAAGAAAAAGCATATCAGTACCGGGTGGGCATAGCGCTCGTGCATCTCGGAATTGAAATAGAAAAAGGAAAGGCACACCATTCCCGCACCGAGAAACAACACTTTTTGCAAATGGACGTCAACTACTTTGCCAGCCACCTTGTACCTGTACACCATTTTTGCCGCCGGCCACAAGACCAGTATCGCCGCTAACCCGAACATCAGCAATCCACAAGTGCGGTAGCTGAACAGGAAAAAAACGTTGGCATCGTTGACGAAGTAGGGATTTTGGCGCGACAACAAATACCAGATATTGAATGCCGAAATGGACAGGTTGTGGTACAACCCAACCGAGTTGCCGGCGTGCGCCAGCAACTTTGCCACGCCCCCTGTGCCGTAAAACGGTATCAGCAGTATGGCCTGTGTGGCAATGGATGCCCAAGCATAACTTAAAACGTGCTTGAAATTGCGCGTCCCAAAGTAGGTTGCCAGCAAGATAACCGGCAGAAAAACAATGGCTTGCGCCTTTGTATTCAATGCCAGTACATAGAGCACCCAACCCCAACCGGGCTTAAAAGGGATAAGCACTACTGCCAAAAAAGCCAAATTGGCATACATACTGTCTATCTGCCCCCAAATCATCGAGTTGAATACGTAGGCAATGTTCAGCAATAAGTAGGCGTAGGGAATCTTGAACGGCAACCAACGCTGCCGAAAACAGCAAAGCACTACAACGGGTAGGAAGTCGAAACAGACAAACAGTATCTTGATACAGTAAATATGGTCGGCAATCGCCTTTTCGGAGCCTTGCAACAGGTCGTAAAACCACAAGCCGTAAAGGTAAACGGGGAAATAATTGATATCGGTATCATAGGCATGGGCCAACCCTACTCGGTGGATGGTGAGTGCCCACTCCTTCCAAAAATTCATGTCATACTCCATCGATACCCGTGGCAGCAAGTAGAGGAACAACAGGAAAATGAGCGCTATTTCGATGCGCGCCTTCTTGAGGTAATGCTCCATTCTGGAAATAAAGATAGCGGAAACCCATGATTTTGGAATAATCTTTGGCATTAGGTCGACTCCAAGTAAGTGGACGTATCCAAAAACGGCAATATCCAAAAGGCTGCAATGCACATGGCATCATTCGAAAAACCGATAATTCCCGATTGTAGAAACGTCTGAATTCCAATTTGCCCTGCAAAAAAACTACCTTTGCCCAATATCTATTTGGATTTAATTTATGCTTGATACAGTAGAATCGGCCTTGGAAGACCTGAAAAAGGGCAAGTTGCTGATAGTAGTGGATGACGAATCGAGGGAGAATGAAGGGGATTTTGTGACTGCCGCCGGCAATGTTACCCCCGAAATCATCAATTTTATGTCCAAGTACGGTAGGGGGCTCATCTGTGCTCCGCTCACCGAGGAGCGTTGCGATGCCTTACACCTCAACTTGATGGTGGAGAACAACACAGTATTGCATCAAACACCATTCACGGTGTCGGTAGACCTTATCGGGAATGGCTGTACAACGGGTATCTCGGCTCAAGACCGCGCCAAAACCGTTCAGGCGCTCATAGACCCGGCCACAAAGCCTGCCGACCTCGGCAGGCCGGGCCACATCTTCCCACTCCGTGCCCGCTCCGAAGGCGTGCTGCGCCGGGCGGGCCACACCGAGGCTACGGTAGATTTGGCCCGCATGGCGGGATTCGACCCTGCCGGCGTACTTGTGGAAATCATGAACGATGATGGTACGATGGCACGCTTGCCGCAACTCTTGGAAATTGCCCAAAAATACGACCTCAAGATTATCTCGATTAAGGATCTCATTTCCTACCGCCTTCGTACCGAGACCATGATTAAGGAAGAGGTGCGGGTGGAAATGCCCACCAAGCACGGCGATTTTACGCTGGTAGCGTTCAAGCAGTCGTTCACGGGCGAGACGCACTTGGCACTAATAAAGGGCGAATGGACCCCCGATGAACCTGTGCTGGTGCGCGTGCACAGCTCCTGCTTCACCGGCGACATCCTGCACTCCCTCCGCTGCGATTGCGGCGACCAACTGCAAAAAGCCATGGAAATGGTCGAAGCAGCCGGTAAGGGCGTAGTGCTCTACATGAATCAAGAGGGTAGGGGTATTGGCCTGATGAACAAGCTGAAAGCCTACAAATTGCAGGAAGAAGGCAAGGACACCGTGGAGGCCAACTTGGCCCTCGGCTTCAAAAACGACCAGCGCGAC
The DNA here is from genome assembly GCA_903905685.1 of uncultured Bacteroidota bacterium. Taxonomy (GTDB): domain Bacteria; phylum Bacteroidota; class Bacteroidia; order Chitinophagales; family Chitinophagaceae; genus CAIYTT01. The sequence goes on from CAIVHI010000291.1 coordinate 6,667, forward strand.
TACGGCATTGGCGCCCAAATACTGCGCCATCTCAACGTCTCCAAAATCAGGCTGATGTCGAACAACCCGAAGAAGCGTGCGGGCTTGTTGGGTTATGGGCTGGAAATTGTAGAGAATGTGCCGATAGAGATAAAGGCCAATATCCACAACGAGTTTTACCTGCGCACCAAGCGCGATAAAATGGGACATGAAATCATGGGTTCCAAGTAGATTTGAATTGCACCAAAACCCTGCACGTTGAAGCTCCTGTTTTTGGCCAACCGCGTTCCGTATCCTCCCTATAGGGGCGACAAGTTGAAAATTTTCAATTTGGCCAAACGGCTGGCACCGCGGCATGAGCTGCACCTCCTCACGTTTGCCCAAACGCCCGAGGACTTGCAGTACAAGCAGGAGTTGGAAAAGATATTCAAGGCTGTCCACTTCGTCTACCTCCCGAAGTGGAAATCGGCAATACAATGCTTGGCGGGTGCTTGGGATGCCCGACCGCTTCAGGTGCTGTATTTCAACTCGCCTGAAATGCGGTCCCAGTTGGATGCGCTATTGAAAGCCAATACTTATGACGCGATCCATGTGCAGCACCTCCGCATGTCGCCCTACCTGCGCCACCGTAAAGACTTGGCCCGCATATTGGACCTCCCTGATGCATTTTCGCTCTATTGGGAACGCCGCAAGACGGTGAAACGTGGCTTGTTGACCCGCATCTTCGAGACCCAGGAGCAAAAACGGGTGGAGCGGTTTGAACCGGTGCTCAACGACTACAATATGTCGCTGGTGTGCTCGGCCGAGGATTTGGAGTACCTGCAAGCCCACCGCCATGCCCACAACCTGAAACTGCTGCCCAATGGCGTGGACCTTACTACATTCAAAGCCCGGGATCACGACTATACCCAAAACGCAACGTTGCTGTTTACCGGCAATATGGATTATGCCCCCAATATAGATGCCGTTGTGCACTTTGTGCACAACATATTCCCGTTGGTGAAGGCCCAATTTCCCGAAGCAAAATTCATCATTGCGGGTCAACGGCCGGTAAAGAAGGTGTTGGAGTTGGCATCGGAAGATGTGGTGGTGACCGGTTTCATCAAAGATCTGTCCGAGACCTACAACACTGCCGACGTGGTCGTAGCACCCTTATGATTTGGTGCAGGTACACAGAACAAGGTATTGGAAGCCATGGCAATGGGTGTGCCCGTGGTGTGCTCGCACATCGGCTTCAAGGGTTTGGGTATCGATGACGGCCAAGGTGCCTATATGCGCACCGACCCAACGGCATTTGCCGAGGCCGTGAATTCACTATTGGCTTCGCAGGCCCTTCGCGAGTCGGTTGGCCGCCAAGGGATGCAGGTGGTGCAGAACTCCTTTAACTGGGATAAGATAGCGCTGAAGTTGGAAGGATATTTTGAGGAAGTGCGGGACACGCACCGAGCAAAGTGATACTGAGCCTGCCGTCAATTAGGCCATATTCTATCAAGCCTAAATACCACCAATATTATTTTGTAGGCACTAGCCCAAGTTGCGATTCGGTGAAGGTTCTGCCTCTAACATAAAACACGAAGCCATACTCGACACCTATGCGTATGATGCCTGGTTGACTATCCAAGTCCTTCACGTTCTGGATTTTGCAAATGAAGTACGTAGGGCGGTCCACCGTGCCGTGCATCAACCAATCTTGGTCAGCATGTGGCTGCACCGCCTTCCCATCGGCATCGGTTTTTCCCAACACGTAATAATTATGGTTCGTTGCCGGTTGTTTTTCCGTATAAAATAGGTTGGCATAACTTTTGAAACCCACGGGCTGCACATAAACGGCCTTCCCTTTAAACTGTTCATAAAAGGCAATGGCCGCCCTTTGGGAATAGCCTTCAATCTTGGGCGTAAAATGCAGTATAGTGAATTGGATGGTCAATATCTGGGCAAAAGCCAAGGTTATGATACCCTTCTTCATTTCATTGCGCATCCAATATAGGCCCACAGTCAGTGCCGCAGCATACAACGCTCCAGGCACGCATTCTGCATAGCTCCAAGCTATATTCGCCCCCAAGTTGCCCACCGCAAAAGGGTCGTCAATCAACGGAATGAGGAGCCTTTTAAACATCCCCACCAGTGGCAGCGCGGTTATCAGCACCGCCCAAATGCCCCCAATGGAGTAGAGTGCGATACGGGTGCCTTTTTTCAGCTGTTCCTGCTTCTCCCACAATGCATACGCTTTTAATGCGGCCAAATAAGTCAACGGGAAATAACAGAGCGACGAATAGTGAACTATCTTGGTCTTGACGATGGAAAACAGGATCAATACCGTCCAGAACAAAATCCACATCAAAATCGTAAACGCCGTGCCTGTATTGTCACCATCCTTTTTCTTACCCACAAATTGGAAAAGCAATGGAGATGCAGGGAAACACCCCAACAGCAGCACAACGAAATGGTAATAAAATGGTCCACCATGATCGGAATCTTCAGTGCGGAAAAGCCGAATTTGGTAGGTGACGAATTCCGTCAGGAACCACTTGGCATAGTCGGCCCCAAACTGCACCACGGCTGCCGCCATCCATGCAGCAAAAGGTAGCAAAGCAAAAACCAGAATGACGGGCAAATAGGGTAGGGGAAGCGGCAGTTTTTTGCCACCGCGCCCCACCACTGCATATACCACCAAAGCTATGCCCGATACCAATATGGCCACGGGCCCCTTGGTAAGCACGGCCAATCCCAAGCACAGCCCGGCTAGGGCCGCAAAAAACCACTTGCGCGGGGACGTGCACACCTTATGAAAGGCGTAGAACGAAAGGAAGATGAAAAAGTTGAAAGTAGGGTCGATGATGCCCGATTTGAAATAGAGGTGCGGTAGCCAAGAAGCGGCATACAAGATGGTCCAAATCAATCCGAACGCGGCACCCTTTATTTTCTTGCCAACGGAAAACAAAGTAAGGCAAGTAGCTATCCCTATCAATGCATTGGGTAGGCGTGCGGCGAAAGCGTTAATTCCGAATGCCTTCATAGACACCACCTGCATCCAAATGAACAGTGGAGGCTTCTCCCAAAACGGCATGAAGTCTATTTGGGTCCTGATGTAGTCTTTTGATACCAGCATCTCACGCGCACACTCTGCAAAGTTGATTTCATCCCAATCGAACAGGTGCACATTGCCCAAGAACGGCACGAACAGGAGCGCCGAAACGGCAAAAATCAGGAGGTACTTGAAGCGGTCAACAATCTGCATTTTCTAATTTTTCGACGGTTCGATCCTGACATTGTACCGGTAAAGTAGGGAATAAATCAACATCGTGCTGAACCCACCCACTATGCTGCCACAATAAACGTCTTCAAAAAAATGGGCAGCCAGGTAAATGCGGGAATAGCATACCACCATGGCCAACAGCCAAAATAGCAAACCCCACTTTTTGTGGATGCGTGGCAACAACAACGAAAGGAAGCAGAAGAAGCTCATGGCTCCGGTGCTGTGTCCCGACGGGAAGCTGCGGTGCATGAGTTGGGGCCATTCGGAAAGGTAGCGGATAGTCCAACCGGGAGTATCGAAAAAACTCATGGGCCTCGGCTTGTCGAACCAAGATTTCAACCCTTGCTGTAGCAGAAAGGGAATAATGTTGCAGCACAGGGCCAAAACAAAATATTTCCAATTCCGATTGGCCTTAACGACAAACAACAACAACAATGCAGGGATGATGACGAAAGCCTCGCCCAACGAGGTTCCCCAATACATCAAATGGTCAAGAAACGTAGAGTGGCGGTTGTTAATGGCTTCAAACGAGGTTTGGTGCGGCACAAACGCCATCACTACCGCCCCAACCGCCATCCAAACCAGATAGGGAAACAGGAAGTAGTAGTTGTATGTTGGCCAATTCCTTGTTCGCAATCCTTCAGCTTTTTTTGGCAAATATCGCTTTTACTTTCTTGAACAAACCCGTGTACCAATCTTTATTGAACACGCGCGAATCGTTTCTTGCAGATGCTATGAGCCAAGCAGCAACGGGAAGCATAAGAAGGGTAGACAGCCACATGCCGAGCCACGGTGCGAAGGAGCCAGACTTGGCGAGTTTTTCGCCGGTAATGTTCAGGATATGGAAAGAGACGAAGAATGCAATGGCTATTACCATGGGCATACCCAATCCGCCTTTGCGGATGATGGCGCCCAGTGGTGCACCCACCAAAAAAAGTAACATGCACGCAAATGACAACGTGAATTTGCGGTGCCATTCCACATCGAACTTGATGTAATTCTCACTCTGAAATTTCTTTTCGATACTGGTATTGGCCAACAAGCCTTTGAAATTGCGCAGGTTGTTTTCTGTAGCCAGTAAAACTTGGGGCTGTAGGTTGGCGGGCATCAATTCCGAAAAACTGGAATCGTAGTGCCGCAACGGAACCTTATATTTACGAAATACCTGTGTAATCCTGTCGCCTTCCCGGTTCTTGTTTTTCCACGAGATATAGGGTGCCAAATAAGCGCCGATGGTAGCAGGCACCCTTGCTTGAGACCTGTGGATGCTGTCCAAATTGCTGTTCAGCTGATTCAGGTTCATCATTTGGTACGCACTCTTGAACATGCCCTCATCGGTGCGGGTAAATCGGAACGAGGACAGGTCGAATATTTTGTCCCATTTCTCGAAGTGCATGCGGGTTTGGGTCATATCGTGCATGCCATGTTCCATACCTTCTTCATACCGCCATCCGTCTCGAAGCTTGAAGATGAGCGAAAGCTTGTCGGGTGACGATATCATTTCCCCCTCCTTGGCAATGATGACTTTGTTGTTGCCGTTCATTTCGCTGTGGTCATAAATCAACACATCGCGAATTTGGTGCCCCGATTCATCCTTACTTCCAATCCTAATGGAGAAATTCTGGATTTCATTGTTGAATTGGTCGGGCTTGATGTCCAATGTCGGCTTCGAATTCCGCACGTCATAAAGTAGCGACAATGCCTTCAAGTTGGCAACAGGTATGAAATTGTTGCTGAAGAGGAACGCCAATCCGCTTACAAACAGAATGAAGATGCACAAGGGCTGCATAAAGCGCAACAACGATATTCCCGATGCCTTGATGGCCACCAGCTCAAAATTCTCGCCCATACTCCCGAAAGTCATGATGGATGCCAGCAATATACTGAGGGGTAGGGCAAGCGGCACCAACGTGGTGGACATGTAGAACAAGAGCTGAAGTATCATCCAGATACTGAGCCCTTTGCCTATAAGCTCGTCCATATACAGCCAGAAGAACTGCATGACGAGTACAAAAAGGGAAATAAAGAAGGTGATGACAAATGGAC
>CAIVHI010000292.1 GCA_903905685.1 uncultured Bacteroidota bacterium
ATATATGCAGATGCTGCTTCCCCTTTTGAATTGCCCACGACTTGATGTTGAGCAGCATAAGAACGCCGGCGCAATAACTACCCTACCCCCGCAACGCCATCCTCACCTTATGCATTTTTTGAATTTGCAAAAATGGCTTAAAATTTGATTATATTGCACCGCTATGAAAAAGACAATATTGGTTGCCGTAGACTTCACGCCGGTATCTTATAATGCGCTCACTTACGCCTGTGAACTTTCCAAGAACCAAACCACGGAAATCATAGCCGTACACTTGCTCGATGAGAACATTACAGGCCAATTTCATGCAGGAAAAAACCTTGCTGTCCGTAAGATGGCGGAACGCATGTATCAGGAAATCCTGTTGAAGACCAAGAATGACCTCGACAATTTCCTGTCAGGACTTCGTAACTCCTATGGCGATATCATCCGTCCGGTGATTTCACATGGCACCATTTACGAGGCCTTCAACGAAGTAGCTTCCAAATTCGATTCCTCCATGATCGTCATGGGTACCCATGGCATCATCGGCATGCAATCGGTATTCGGTAGCCGGGCCTACAAAGTGGTGGCTAAAACCTATCACCCATTTTTGATTGTTCAAGACAACGTTTACAAGCCATTCCACAATATCTATATGGTATTCAAGGACTTGGAACGTCTTCAGAATTTCTCCGACGACCTATTGGTCTTTGCGGGCTACTTTACCGGCAATTTCATCTTGAATACCCTTTCCGGAGAATTGACCGATACGAACCAATTGCCCGACAATTTGAAGGGCCTCGCCGAAAGGACAAAGACCATTTGCGAAAAACTGATGGACAGCAACATCGTAGATCGTGCTGTTGCACATGGTGCCGATGCATTGGGAATCTGTATAGACGAAATCGATAATTTTACCGATGAGACTTATGGCATGACGCAGGACAAAATACTGGCCAACAAAGAAAACATGCCGGTTTACTGCCTCCCCGCGTCTGCATCGCTGTAACGGCGGCAAAGCGGCAAAAAAATAGGAATTAGTTTAATAATTTATACAATTTAAAATCAAAAATTATGAAGTTAAAACTTGCGATAGTCGCGAGTAGTGCCGTAATAGCACTGGCATCATGTAAGAATGGGCGTGACGGCGAAGGTAGCGGAGGATTCCGCAACCTGTTGGACCGTGCCAATATGGACACCACTGTGTCTCCAGGCAACAACTTTTTCGAATATGCAGGCGGCAACTGGCTGAAAAACAACCCTATTCCAAAGTCGGAAACACGGTGGGGCAGTTTCAACCTGTTGATTGAAAACAATTTCAATCGGCTTCATACCCTATTGGATTCCGCAGCAGGTATCAAGGGCGCGGTATCCGGAACCCCAATCCAAAAAGTGGGCGATTTCTACCGCACAGGTATGGATAGTGCCGCCATCGAGCGCATGGGCCTCACCCCACTCCACGACATCCTCACCAGAATCGACAACATTCAGGATACCACATCGCTTACGCAAGAGATCGTTAGCGAACACACTAACGGATTCGACTTCGTATTCGGGTTCGGAATCTCTCCCGACGATAAGAACGTCACGAAAGAGATTTGTCAATTTGGCCAAGGTGGCTTGGGTATGCCCGCCCGCGAATACTATTTCGACAAGGATCCCCGGACGACGAAAATCAGGGACGCGTACAAGAAGTACATTCCCAAGATGTTGCGCCTTATTGGCGACGACAGCCTAACTGCCGAGCGCGATGCAAAAGCCATTTATGCATTGGAGGAAAAACTCGCAGAGGCATCTATGACACGCGTCGAAATGCGAGACCCTTATGCGCAATACAATAAAATGAGCATGGCCGATTTGGCCAAGTTGACTCCGCGCCTCAACTGGCAGAAGTTGCTCGCAGACCTCAACGTAAAGGGTCAAGATACCGTCATCATCAACCAGCCAGCGTTCTATAAAGCAATGGCTGTAGCCTTGAAATCGGAATCGTTGGCTACTTGGAAAAAATACTTGAAGTTCCATGTAGTGAGCGATATGGCACCTTACCTGAGCAGTGCATTCGATGCCGCAAGGTTCGACTTCTACGGCAGGACGATGCGTGGACAAGAGGAACAAAAACCCCGTTGGAAACGCGTATTGTCGATAGTAGACCGCTCGGTAGGCGACGCATTGGGTGAATTGTACGTCAACAAGTACTTCAAACCCGAAGCCAAGAAGAAGATGGTGGAATTGGTGAACAACCTCCAAGCCACTTATGCGGAGCGCATCCAGAAATTGGATTGGATGAGTGCCGAAACCAAGAAAAAGGCATTGGACAAGCTCAACGCCTTCATGAAGAAAATAGGCTATCCCGACCATTGGAAAGACTATGGCACCCTCACCATTGTTGGAGACGACTACATCAAGAACATCATTTCGGCCTCCAAATGGCAGTACAACTTCGAGTTGAACAAATTGGGTCGTCCGGTTGACCGTTCGGAATGGGGCATGACACCGCCCACGGTAAACGCCTACTACAACCCCGGTTTCAACGAAATCGTGTTCCCGGCCGGTATCCTGCAATATCCGTTCTTCGATGAAAATGCCGATGATGCCGTAAACTATGGCGCAATCGGTGGCGTGATTGGTCATGAAATGACCCACGGCTTCGACGACCAGGGCCGCCTGTACAGCTTCGACGGCAACCTCTCCAATTGGTGGACTCCCGCCGACTCTACCAACTTCGTAACCAAGGCAAATGTGGTGATTACCCAATTCAACAAAATCCTCGTAATCGATACCATCCATGCCAATGGCCAACTCACTGAAGGGGAGAACCTTGCAGACTTGGGCGGCATCAACATCGCCTACGAAGCATTCAAGAAGACCAAGCAGGGACAGGGCACCGAGAAAATCGACGGCTTCACTCCCGACCAACGTTTCTTCCTCAGTTGGGCACAAGTATGGCGCGCCAATACCCGTCCTGAAGAGTTGGCCTCACGTTTGAAGACCGACCCACACTCGCCCAGCCACTTGCGTTGCAATGTGCCCGTGAGCAATATGGATGCCTGGTACAAAGCCTTCAACGTAAAACCCACCGATTCCCTCTATCGCCCTGAATCAGAGCGTGCACGGGTTTGGTAGTCAAAAAAGCAATAACAATTATCAACCATCAACGGGTTGGCTCTTTAGGGAGCCAACCCGTTTTGATTTGGAAGTCGACCCTGGAAATATGGGCATTGATATGCGATAACTTCGGCATCGCAGTCTTATTGTCCAGTTTGGCTATAATGGCTTGACGCCTTCGGTATGCGGCATAAAATCGAAAATGAAGACGGAGAATTGACGCTCCTGCAATCAACTGGGCCATGCAGTTTTTCGGATGCTTGATAAAATTGAATCGCTTCCGAGGCCGCTGATATTGCATGGCCAGAAGCATCGATATAGCCCGAATCGTGCGTGTATGGCCCGTAGCGCAAATCCAGCCTATACTCGCTGTATCGAAGGGACTTTTGCTGCTAACGAAGTGTACCACTGTCAATGTTGAAGGCATCGCAGCTTATGGCCCTCGAAGCCAACAGAGGCACAACATTGAAGGCATCGCACGTTATCTACAATTGGCACCTCCCACCAACTTTCGGCCTGTGTCTTGTCTGCAATGCCTTCGGCATCGTTATCACTACTATTCGGTTCGGCAGTAAAGTTTCATGCCTTCAGCATCAGGCCGATAATCGAAAGAGACGATTGACGCTACGGATATCAACGAACAATAGGCAAACTATCGAATGCCTGGGTATGGTAGACTTGGCGTCCAGAAGCCTCGATCTCACCCAAATTATATGTAAACGTCCCAAAGTGCCAACGCGATCCAACCAACCTATGCCTTCGGTATCGAAGTCCAGTAGTGCCATCGGCAATGCCCCCCTGTCAATGTTGAAGGCATCGCCCGTTATCTACAATTGGCACCTCCTACCTACTTGCCCTGTGTCTTGTGTACGATACCTTCGGCATCGGTGTTACTCTTGTTCGGTTCGGCAGTAAAGGTTTCATGCCTTCGGCATCAGGCCGAAAATCGCAAACGAAGGCGGACGATTGACACTCCTACAATCAACTAAAACCGGGCAATATTCCGTATGTCTGATAATATTGAATCGTTTCCGAAAAATAAGGGGCGGCACGGCTAGAAGACTCGATGTCGCCGGAATCATATGCACACGAACCATTGCAAAGCCAAATTCAAGCTATGCCTTCTCTATCGAAAGTATGATAGTGGTTTCGGCAATGTACCCCGACGATGCTGAAGGCAACGCAAGACTATGCAATAGGCGCCACCTACCACCTTATAGCATGTGTACTTGTGAGCGACTCATTGATGATCGCCCAAACCCGACTAAAAATACCCGCGTAAGATACCTCCCCAAAATGGCGACACCCGGAGTAATAACTCCGGGTGTCGCCATTATAAAATCTATCAAATCCTATCTGCCCAACAATTGGAGCTTGGTAACCGATGTACCGTTTTCACTGTTTACACGCACCAAGTAGGTACCCGATGGCAGAGCAGCCAAATTGAAGCTACCCTTGGCAGCAGATGCACCTTCCAACTTGCCCGTGAGAACAATGTTGCCATACATGTCTACTATCTCAACAGTTGCATCACCGGTAGTACCTGCAACCTCAACCGTAACCATTCCGTCTGACGGGTTGGGATACACGGTAACGGTACCATTGGCCTTCATAACCGGAGCAACATAGTCGATGGAGTCGCACTGATGCTTGGTATAAACCATGATATGTGACGTTGCAGAGAAGCTGCCGCAATAGTTGGCAACCGTGTAGGTAACAGTATCCATACCGTTGCCACCGGCACCGCCCGTGAGGACTCCAGTAGCAGCACCAATGGTATCGAACATGTTGGTTTGGATCCAAGCACCACCGGCAGGCGTACCAAACAAGGTATCTGTTTTTCCGGGTACGATACATACATAGGGGTAACCCGAAATTGCGGGATTCAACACAGAGTCAACTTCCAATACGAACTTGGCCGTTGCCGTGCCGCAACTGTTGGTCACCATATACATAACCGTATCAATACCGGCACCCTCACCTATTGCAATTCCGCTAGCAACGAGTGCAACCGCAGTATTTTGCGATGACCAAGTACCACCCGGAACCGAAGCAGTCAAAGTATCAAAGCCGGCAGTACAAATACCCGGATGGCCGGAAATAGTACCCGAAACAGGCAATGCCAATACCTTGATGCCATACTTGGCTGTAGACGTGCCACAACCATTGGTCACCGCATAGGAAACAGAATCGACTCCCGCTGCAACACCGGTAACAACACCTGTAGCCGAAATCGAAGCCACAGCGGCCGTACCGCTTGTCCATGTACCCGAAGTAACCAAATCGGACAAACTTACGGTCGCACCTACGCATACACTGTCTGTACCCGTAATGGTGCCCGGATTAGGCAGGGTGTTGACGGTCACTACATCTGTAGCTGTTGCAAATCCACAATAGTTGGAAACGGTATACATTACCGTATCTGTACCTGCGGAGATGCCCGACACAACACCACCTGAGACCGTGGCGACGGCTGCGTTTGCAACATTCCAAGTGCCTCCTGCAACCGACTCTGACAGCGTGGTGTTTGCGCCCGCGCAAACTGTCGCTATCCCTGAAATCGTACCGGGATTAGCCAGTGGGATAATGTTCATGACTTGGGTAACCGATGCAGCACCACAATACAAGGAAGTGACTGTATAAGTAACCGTATCCATACCGGCAGTAACACCGTTCACCATTCCGCCGGCAACACCCGCATTGGCATTGGAAATACTCCAAACACCGCCCGTAGAAGTAGGCGTCAAAGTAACCGTTGCACCTACGCAAACGCTGTCGGTACCAAACAACGTGCCCGCAACGGGGAGTGCATTGATAGTGACAGTCATGGTAGCAATATTGGAACCGCAGAACGAAGAAGTTACCGAGTAGATTACCGTATCCAAACCACCAGCAACACCCGTCAGCACGCCGCCGGAAGTGATGGAAGCATTGGGATTGGAAACGCCCCAAGTACCGCCCGTTGCGGTTTCAGACAACGTTACAGAAGCAGTTGCACACAAGGAGTCTTGGCCGGAAATGGTGCCTGCATTGGGCAGCGCATTCACCGTAACCATGGCAGTTGCAGCTGCTCCGCAACCTGTCGAATAGGTAACCAAAGTAGTACCCGCCGAAACGCCCGTCAACAGACCTGACGTTGCACCAATCGTACCCACAGTAGTGGTACCGCTCGTCCAAGTACCACCTGCCGATGAATTGGTCAGCGAGTCGGTAGAGCCGACGCAAACCATCATGGAACCGCCGATGGCCGATGGAGTATTCAATACGTTGACCACCTTAGCCGCAATCGATGTACCGCAATAGTTCGTAACTGTATACTGAATGGTATCTACACCGGTTGATACGCCGGTGACATGCCCGCCAACCACCGTTGCAACACTAGGCGTAGTGCTAGACCATGTTCCACCGGTTGCCGTGTCGGCAAGCGTGAGGACAGTACCCACACACAAATTGGAGCCGCCCGTAATGGTGCCGGAAACCGGCAACGGACGCACATAGAACAAACGGTGTTGGGAACCCGTGCCGCAACCATAAGTTACCGAATAGTTGATGGTGACCGTACCGGCAGAGACACCGGTAATCACACCACCAGAAACGGTAGCTTTGGATGGCGTACCACTCACCCAAGTACCCATGCCGCCATACGCGGTGTCGGTAACGGTGATGGTAGCACCCACGCACACTGAATCGGGACCATTGATGGAACCTGCATCGGGCAACGCGTTAACGGTGAACGATTCGGTCGCATAACAACCTGTAGGTAAGGTATAAGTCAAATTAACGGTACCGCCGGAATAACCGGTAACGACACCTGAAGGTGAAGCTATGGCAATGGAAGAGTCGCTACTGCTCCAAGAGCCGCCACCACCACTTGCATCGCTGATGGTTACTGAAGACAATTGGCAAACGCTCGTAGCACCGCTTATTGCAGCCGGCAATGGGTTAACCGTAACCGTGTAGGTTGCAGGACTACCACAACCTGTAGTGTAGGTAAACCCTACAGTACCCGCTGAGCTGCCGGTAACGTGGCCCGATACATCGATAGTTGCAACACCCGTAGTGCCACCCGACCAAGTGCCACCGGCAGCTGAATCGGAAAGACTGATGGACGTAGCAACGCAAAGTGACATAGGACCTGTAATGGCCGACGGGGTCGCCAAGACGGTAACGGGGAAGGTAGCACCTACGCCGCAGCCGTTGGCATAATTGATGGTATCTACACCGGGAGCAATACCCGTTAGGCTGCCCGAGGCGGCGTCTACGGTTGCAACGGCATTGTTGTTGCTGGTCCAAGTACCACCGGTAACACCGATAGACAATGCATCGATAGAGCCCGTACAAACAGTGGAAGTACCGGAAATGGCACCGGGAACCGCGTTTACAGTGACATTATAGGTAGCGGAGCCACAAACCGTAGCATAACTAATGGTAGTAACCCCCGACGTAAGCGCAGTAACCAAGCCGCCTGTGCCAATAGAGGCCACTGCGGGGGTACCGCTGCTCCATGTACCACCGGTAACCGGAGTAGTGAAAGTCATCGTATCGCCAACACACATCAATGGAGTGCCCGAAATACTTGCGGCAACGCCATTCACGGTGATTGCGGCAGTAGAACTACCACACATATTGGCATAAGTAATGGTGGTAAACCCGGCCGCAACACCATAAACATCGCCCGAAGCATCAACCGTAGCAACAGTTGCATCGGCAGATGACCATGTGCCGCCGGCTGTAGTACAAGCAAGCGTGCTGGTAGTACCCGCGCAGAATGCAAAAGTACCCGTGATCGCTGCAGGAGTCGCATTAACCGTCACGGCATAACCCGTAGTGGTGGCAGTGCCGCAACTTGTAATTACGGTATAGGTAATATTGGTAGTGCCGGCGGCAACCGAGGTCATGATGCCGGTTGCAGGGTCAATGGTGGCAACACCGGTATTACTGCTCGTCCATGAACCGCCGGAGATAGTTTCGAACATGGTATCGGCCATACCCAAGCAGAATGCATTGGTTCCCGACACGATGCCTGCATCGGCGGGAGCATTAACGGTAATGGGTAGCGCTGCAATTGCCAAACCGCAACCGTTCGTAAGGGAATAATAGATGGTATCGGTACCTGCGGCAACACCGGTTACAATGCCACCCGATACAGATGCCGTTCCATTGGAGCTGGACCAAGAAGTAGTGCCGGAAACGGCGGTGTCGGCCAAGGTGATGGTTGAACCGGCGCAAACGACATTGGAACCCGTAATAACACCGGCATTAGGCAGCGGATTGACGGTCAATACCGCAGCCGCACCGCAACCTGAAGCGAGTGTATAAGAAATGGTGGTTGTACCTGCGGCAACTCCTGTTGCGCTACCTGTAGTACTGTTGATGATGGCAACACCGGTAACCGAACTGGAGAACGTGCCGCCTGCGGTAGTATCCATGAGTGAATCCAGTGAACCTGCACATACCGTGAACGTACCAAAGATGGCCGATGGTACCGCATTTACGGTAACGACGGCAGTAGTGGTTCCACAACCTGTAGTATAGCTGATGGTGGATGTACCAACCGATACGCCGGTAACATCGCCGGAGCCATCGACAGTGGCAACACCCGTAGTGGTGCTCGACCATGTACCTCCACCGGCAGCATTCGTAAGCGTCGTTACACTACCCGAGCAAACCGACAGTGTACCTGCAATGGGAGCAGGTGCATTGCTTACGGTTACTGTAATGGTAGCAGCAGTGCCGCAACCGTTGGAATAAGTAATGACGGAAGTACCTAAGGACACGCCTGTAACATTGCCTGAACCGTCAACCGTTGCTACCGAGGTAGTGCCGCTTGTCCAAGTGCCACCCAAGGCAGCATCGGCCAGCGAAGTGACGCCCGCAATACAAACCGAGGCAGCACCAGTGATAGCCGAGGGAGCCGCATAAACCGTAACCGCAGCTGTGGATGAACCACAGCCCGTGGTATAGGTCACTACCTGCGTACCCTGTGCCAAAGCTGTTACTACGCCCAACGAAGCATCTATAGAAGCAACGGTGCCCGTTGTGCTCCAAGTGCCCCCCAAAAGGGAGTCGCTTAGGGTCTCCGTAGTGGCAACGCAAATGGCCGAGCTACCCGTAATTACGGAAGGTAAAGGCGTAACCGATACCGACACCGTAGCGGGACTACCGCAACCGGTAGAATAAGTGATGGTTGCAGAGCCACCCGATACACCGGTAACATCACCAAATGCGTCAACCGTTGCAATGGCGGTATTGCTACTAGACCAGCTGCCACCGCTCACGGCATCGGCAAGCGTCGTTACCGCACCTTGGCAAACCGTCGTGGTTCCCGTAATAGCGGTTGGAGGAATAGAGTTGACGGTAAGGACGGCCGTAACCGTTCCGCAACCGGTAGTATAAGAAATGGTGGTGGTGCCGGGAGCAACCACGGAGACAATGCCCGTAGTGCTGCCAATGTTGGCAACCCCTGTATTGATACTGATCCATGTGCCGCCGGTAACAGAATCGGTCAATGTCGTTGTGCCACTGCCGCATACTGAAAGTGAACCGCCGATTGCAGAAGGCAGTGGAGTTACGGTAACCACTGCAGTAGCAGGAGTGCCGCAACCGTTGGAGCAAGTAATTGTTGCAGTGCCACCTGAAACACCGGTCACATCGCCCGAAGCATCAACCGTTGCAACTCCCGTTGCGCTTGAGCTCCAAGAAACGGAAGGCGTTACATCGGCAAGAGTGGAAGTGGTACCGGCGCAGAACGCGAGTGTGCCGGTAATGGCAGCGGGAGAACCGTTGACGGTTACCACCGTTGAGGTAGAACCGCAAGATGTAGTGTACACAATGGTAACGGTACCGGCAGCAACACCGGTAATGATGCCGGTTGTAGAACCTGCGGTTGCAGTGCCTGGAGTTACGCTGGTCCAGGTACCACCGCCTGTGGCATCGGCCAATGTAGTGGTACCACCGATACAGACGGTTGCTGTGCCGGTGATTGAAGCAGGCGTGCCGCTAACGGTGACCGTTACCGTTGTGCTGCTGCATCCGGCCGAATAAGTGATGATGGAAGTACCTATTGAAGCACCCGAAACGACACCGGTAGTAGACCCGATGGTTGCTACCGACGTGGTGCCGCTGGTCCATGTGCCACCGGGGGTAGCGTCAGACAATGATGTTGTTCCGCCTACGCATGTAGAGAATGAACCAGTGATTGATGCGGGCACGCCTGGAATTACGTAAACCGTATGCGTAACCGAGCAACCTGATGCAGAATACGTAATAACAGCCGTATCAAAAGCTACCCCGGTAACGACACCCGTAGTAGGATTAACGGTTGCCACGGTGGTGGTACCGGAAGCCCAAGTGCCACCTGCGGTAGTATCAGATAAAGTAGTAGTGCCGCCAACACACAAACTGTCGGAACCTGAATTGGAAATGACGCCCAACACAGGCAAAGTCAACAGTACGCCGGGGGTTGACGCAGAAAGCGATGACGCGGTACAGGTAATGGTGCAACGGTAGTAAGTGGTTGCCGATACTGTAGCAGCATAAGTGCTTGAAGTTGCTCCCGAGATGGAAGTCCAAGTAGCGTCGTCGGTAGAAGACTGCCACTGGTAAGTGATGCCCGCACCGGTAGTTGCGCCGGTAAGGGTCAATGTTGAAGAATAGGAAGTGCAACCAGTTGAAGCAGTTGAACTTACAGTGCCGGCAGTAGGCGTACCGCTACAAGCACTATTTTGGATATTGCAATAGTAATCCACGATGTCGCCATTCAAATAATAAGGAGCTGCCGAGCCGTAACTGGTGAGGCATGGATCCAATTGTGTAGAAAGGGAGCGAGTAGATGTGGAATCTTCTTGGATACCGCGAACACGCATCAAGTGGGTTCCCAAATTGGCGCCTGAAGGTATGGAGATGCTGAATGTTGTAGGTTGGGGAGTAGCCGAAGTGCTGTAACCCGATACCGGAGTTACGGTTTCGGAAGATTCGAATGTACCATTATCATTGAAGTCGATCCATATTTGAACTTCTTGATAGGTCAATGCATTTCCCCAAGTTGTTGAAGTGGCATAAGTACCACCTTGCAACATGATGACCGGAGTAATGGAAGTGTGGTTGGCATAGCCTGTTGCCTGAGAAACCGCAGCAGCAATACCGGTATCGGTCAAAGTAGAGGAAAGTGCACCAATGACGCTCAAAGAATTGATACCGTCTGCTGTGATGTCGCAATATCCCGAGACAGCGATAGAACCGTTGCCGGCAGTATTATAACCTTGAGTGTGCGTAACTGCCGATGCAAAAAGCGAGTTGGTGTATGACGAACCACCGCCACCGCCGCCGCCAAGTGCGCCACCGCCACCGCCAAAGTAACCGCCACCACCGCCACCCGAACCGTCGGTGCCTGCGCTGGCACCACCCGTGCCGGCAGAACCATTGCCGCCCGTATAAGTACATACTTCCCCGGCGCCCCCTGCGGTTTGAGTACCGCCAAGACCGCCGGTAGTGCAGCTGGCTGAAACACCGGCTCCCCCGGTAAGGCCGCCGCCGGCACCGCCGATGTCGCCACCTGCAATGTCACCGCCGCCGCCGCCGCCGCCACCTGCAAAAAGCAGTTTGGTCGTTGTGGTGTTATCTACGATACTTGAAGCACCGCCGCCGCCTGCACCAGGCCAAATTGCCGAGAATACACCGTCGGAGCCACCGCCGCCGAAGCCGCCCGTACCGGCCGTATGGGCACCTTGTCCGCCCACAGTAACGTTAAGTACATGACCGGGTGTTACCGCGAGTGTGGCTTGCACACGGCCACCGGCACCGCCAATACTTTGATAAGTGTCATATGCATTCACACCACCACCCGTTGCACCACTTGCATCTACATTCATGCTGTAAACGCCGGTAGGCACCGTCCATGTCTGCAAAGCACCCGTGTAAGTGAAGGTGTTGGAGAAACTGTTGGTCCATGAAGTTCCCGGGGCGGGAAGGCACGACATATATACGGCTTCTACTGAACCCGATGTATCAGTGATTGATGAAGTAGAGCACGTAACCAAGCACCTGTAATAGGTATTGGATGTAATACCGGTGAAACCGTAGCCGGTTCCGGTTGCGCCGGGAATGTTGGTCCAAGAACCGCCTGTACCCGTAGGTGAACTCTGCCATTGGTAAGAAATGCCCAATGCAAAAGTGGAGCCGACCAGATTGAGGGCGAACAAAGTAGTGGCATTACCCGTTGAAGGCGATACCGACGCAGTACCCGTAGTCGGCGCACCCGAGCAAGTTGAAGTAGGATTACCACAGATATAGTCGCCTGCCAAGGTTGCGAGTGCGATGCTTGCCGATGGTGTCGTAGTATATGGCGAGGAAGTGTTGGTAGAGATGACCGGAGTGGAGAACCAAACACCGCCCGTATATTCTTGGAAAACGTAGCCACTGTTGGAACCGCCGCCCAAGATGTCGGTAGCATTATATCCCAAGGTAGGTGTAACGGTAGTTGGCCCGGAAGCACCTGTGTTGGTAACTGTCCAATAATGGTTGCACATCGTCGTCGGGTCGATGAAACTCGAACTTACTGACGGATGCAGCCCGGAAGTAGCGAGTACCGACAATGTGCCGCCCGTGCCTGCCGAACTCAGTGACATGGTGTATGGAGCATAGTCTACATCCCCGACTTCGAAATTCACGGTGCTGCAGCCCGAAATGGTTTTGGTCAACGTTCCGATTACGTAGCTGGATGCCCCTGCGCCATAAACCGAAGTTGCAGCACCGGGAAGGGTGAAGGAAAGGCCACCCGTGTTCAACGTACCTGCTGTAAAGCCCAATTTGCCGGTCGAAGTCGTAGCTTGTGAAAGCGTTACACCCGCTGAATTGGCAATGGTAATAGTATCTGGCGCAACCAACGCCGCAGGCATATAGGTACCGGTAACCTGAGCCGCCGTACCGTTGAAAATGTAGTTGGCTGCAGTATTGAAAGTATTGGTGCCGAACGTAGAGATGGAGCCGTTTACACCCGCGGTGTTGGCCGTATATAGCGATGCACCGCTTGAAAGCGTGAAACTGCAACTCGCGTCGCCTGTCAGTGTATATGTTTGGCAAATCAATGTGCCATTAACAGTGAACAAACCGTCGTACGCTCCTCCACCCGCAAGTGGGAAGTTGGTGTTCAATTGCACAACACAACCTGTATTCACATACCAGTCGGTCCAGTTGTTGGCCGTACTGGTACTCGTGTAGGTAATCGTTTGCGGACTACTGATTGTAGACGAGGTATTGTTGAAGTGGATGTAGTTGAAACTTGGAGGGTTGACAAAATGCAGATCGGAAGACACACGTCTGAACTCCAGTCACATTACTCGATCTCGTATGCCGTCTTGTGGTGGAA
>CAIVHI010000293.1 GCA_903905685.1 uncultured Bacteroidota bacterium
AGCTCTGTATTTTCTCCTCCTTCACCACTTTGCGTTGCGTCTCAACACCCACTGTGTCTATCTTGGCATGCAGCATGCGCTCAGATTCCATCCAAAGGCCAAGCTCCAGTTGGTTGGACGGCAGCACTTCATAATAAAAGGTACGGTCTTGCGTAGTATTGGCGTTCAACTGGCCTCCTGCGGCCTGAATGAATTTCATATACTCGCCGCGCTTGATGTTTTCGCTACCTTCAAACAGCAGGTGCTCGAAAAAGTGTGCGAAACCCGTGCGCTCGGGATCCTCGTTCTTGGAACCAACATGGTACATCACCGATACCGCCACTATGGGTGTCGCGTGGTCTTCCTGCAAAATGACATGAAGGCCGTTGGGGAGATCGTATTGGCTGAAATTGATTTTTGCAGAGGCTCCGAAACATGCCGGCATCATGAGTGATGCCGTAACAAGAGACCTATAAAAAGCTTTTCGCTTCATAAAAATTTAAAAATTTGGTCAAAAGTAGTATTTCAACTCAAAATTTTACTGCGTACCGCTCATTTTCAAGACCAAAAACCCGGTTTTTACCCCAGATAAGCGGCTTTTTTTTGTAGTTCGGCCTTTCGTCGTGAACGACACTAATAATTTTCATAATATTGCGATGCGGTCCATACCAACGGGCGGCTAGTTCACCATACACAAAATTCCGACTCCATGAAAAACGTAATAACCCTATTGCTTGCCGGTATGCTATTCGGAACCGGTTTGAACGCACAAGATTTTTGCAAGAAATTGAAAAAAGATGTGACCAACGGGACCACGTTCAACTATAGCATACCCTATGACACTACGACCATACCACCAATCAAGGTGACGCGCAGTTTCAGTATAGACTCCGACCTTGCCTTCGACAACTTCGTTTTGAACCTCCAAATCGTTTCCGACCTGGCGGAATTCTTTAAGAAGAATCCGGCGGGAGATGGCGAATATGACGAAAAGAAATTGGTAGTGGATTTCGACGACAAAACGAGCTATGTTGACAATGAAATCCTCATCAATTATGACCTTTTGAACGACGAAAACCTGGCCGTAAGGAAAGTATTTATTTCGCTGGATGAAAAAACGCTGCCCGATTTCTCGAAAAAGACCATCAGCAAGTTCTCATTTGGCGGTATGAACCGCAAAATCACGCCCGATTCCGGCAGGGCATACCAAGCATTCATCAAGTGCATGGATGATGCCCACAAATAGGGTTTAGCAATTTGCGTATCTTATTGATGGGCTTAGGCCGTCTTGGTTGCATGCAGGGTAAGTTATATTACCTTTGGCGGCCAAATCATCAAAATAATGAGGAAATTAGTGTCATTCATCATTGCATTGGCAATGTTTGCGCCCGCCCGGGCCGACGAGGGTATGTGGATACCCATGCTCATCGGGAAAAATTACGAGGAAATGCAAAGGCTGGGCCTGAAGCTTACGAAGGAAGATCTCTACAGCATTAACCACAGCAGCCTTAAAGACGCCATCCTACAATTTGGAGGCGGCTGCACTGCCGAAATGGTATCGGCCGACGGCCTTCTTATTACCAACCACCACTGCGGCTACGATGCCATTGCAACGCTCAGCACCGTGGAGCGCAATCTGCTGGACAACGGCTTTTGGGCCCACAACCGCAATGAGGAACTCCCTGCCAAGGGCGTTACCGCACTGTTTCTAGTGCGCATGGAAGACGTGACCGACAAAATCAAGGCCGCTACGGGCACTGCTACCGGTGAAGCCTACACTAAGATTTACGATAGCGTAAAAAAGAAAATTGAAGACCAAGCCGGTGAAAAAGGTGCTTATGTAGCCAATGTAAAGGACTACTTCAATGGCAACCAGACCTTGCTGTTGGTGTACCGCCGTTATACCGACGTGCGCTTGGTGGGCACTCCTCCAAAGTCGCTCGGCAAGTTTGGAGGCGATACCGACAACTGGATGTGGCCCCGCCATACGGCAGACTTCTCCATGTTCCGCGTATATGCCGACAGCAGCAACCTGCCCAAGCCCTATAGCCCGTCCAATGTACCCTTCCACCCCGGCAAATTCCTACCCATATCCATAAAAGGCGTTAAGGAACATGACTTTGCCATGATTTATGGCTATCCCGGCCGCACCAACCGCTACGAGGTATCTTATGGTGTAGACATGGCCGTGAGCACGGTAAACCCCAGCATTGTTTCTATCCGCGACCTGCGCCTCAAAATATTGCGCAAGCATATGGACATGAACACCGCTACCTACCTGCAGCTCACCAGCCAATACTCATCGGTTGCCAATTACTGGAAGTATTACATTGGTCAAACCGAGCAACTGAAGCGCCTGAATGTGGTAGCTCAGAAGAGGGAAGAAGAGAAGGCGTTCGCAACTTGGGCCAAGAGCCACCACCCCGAAGATGCAGACCTGATGGGCAAATTCGATGCCCTTTTCAAGGATATCACGCCCATCATCAAGCAGCCTTACTATTATTCCGAGTGCTTCCGCTCCCCCGCCCTTACCAAAATTGCGCTGGCCCTGAAGCCTATGTATGATTGGCTGCAACGCCGCGAAGCCGCCGGCATATCGGGCAAAGATTTCACCGCTGCCGAGAAAGATAGCGTGAAGAAATATGGCGAGATGGCCAAAAACGCCCGTCGTGCACTCGTGAAGGACTATGACGCAGCAACCGACAAAGAAATGCTTGCCGAAATGACCTACATGTATTACACCAACCTGCCTAAAGACCAGTTGCCCGACTTCTACGAAAAAATGGCTGGCAAGAAGCACAAGGAAATTACCGTGCCCTCCCTCACCGAGTATGCCAACGACCTGTATGGCAACACGTTTGTTACCGACAGCAACGCCTACAACCAATTGTGCGACGCACCCGACTTCGGCAAGTTGAAAAAAGACAAAGCCATACAGTATGTAGTGAGCTTTGCCGACAACTACGAAAAGAAATTTAAAGCCAAGGTAGACGCCTTCAATATAAAAAAAACCGAATTGGCTAAAACATACGTGCGCGACCTGATGGAGAAAAACGGCGAGAAGAACATGTATCCCGATGCCAACTCAACTATGCGCGTGACGTATGGTGAAGTACTCGGCTACGACCCGCAGGATGGCGTTCATGACAACTTTTTCACAACATTGGACGGGCTGGTATCGAAGTACAAGGCCGGCGATTATGAATTTGATGCGCCTAAAGAGGTGATACAATTGTGTAAAGCCAAGGACTATGGCCGCTATGCCGACCACGATGGCACCCTCCACACCTGCTTCATCACCACCAACGACATAACAGGCGGCAACTCGGGCAGTCCGGTTATGAATGCCGATGGAGAGTACATAGGTGCGGCCTTCGATGGCAATTGGGAAGCCATGAGTGGCGATATCGCATTCGACAAAAAATACAAACGCACCATTGTGTGCGATGCCCGCTACATCCTCTTCCTGATAGACAAGCTCGGCCATGCCGACAACCTCTTGAAGGAAATGGACATCAGGCAGTAAACAACCATTCATAAATCTCAAGGCACCGGGGAGACGTTGAAAAACGGACTCCCCGGTGCTTTTATGGTACGCTAGGCCCGATAGTTGAACGCCGATTTATCGAAAGTTTAATCGCCCGGGTTCGTATTCTCATGAAGCGTGGAGCAATCCGCGATGCGCCGAAAAAAACTGGCCGCCTCCGCAATAATATTTTAAAGACGACGTTTTAAAATTCGATAAACAAAATATTCGGAATGGAGAAAACTTTACTCAGCGCACCCACCAAAAAGACATCCAAAATTAGCAAACAATCTGCAGGCCGTCCGGACTTCGGTAACGGCGATGATGAAAGGATTTCAGACCTCCGCCTGAAGCAGATGATTGCCGAAGATTTGATGCAGCCACGTCCAAAGGCTATCGCAAATCTTTTGGAGGCTTGTAGGGCATTGTAATTGGAATGGGCTTTGATTTAAAGCTTGACGAGCCTTTTATGGGTCGTTGCACCACCTGCATCTGTCAATGTGGCGATGTACGCACCCGCCGGCAAAGCCGTAAGGTCTATGGATGCGCCCGCCTGAACCACGCCCGCACCAACCTGCTCACCGGTAAGATTGGTGATGCAGAAGATGATCGTCCCCGATTGCCGCCAATCTATTCGGACTTTGCCGTAGGCGGGATTTGGGGTGAATTGCGCGTCGGCATATTCCCGTGGAGCCACGCTGCCCAAACCCAGCACATTGCAATAGGGCGGCACTGAATAGCCATCGGCAACTGAAGCCGTTACCGATAGGAGTTGCACATTGCAGGAACCGTCAACCGTGTACACCCATGTTTTTTGGCTGATGCACCCCGACATGCAATCGCCCCAGCCGTAGGTAAACGTGAAAGTATCGAGCGCGCCGTGCCGATATACCATCCAACCGTTGGTACCTACATGGGGGTTGTTGGGGTAAACCGCCAATACCCCGGCAAACAGATTCAGGCTATCGGCAAAGGCCGTTGAATTCAATGCCGAATCGGTATTGATGACCGCGATATTCATGGCACTTTCCCAGCCCGAGAGCACAAAGCCGTAGCGGGCGGTAAATTGTTCAAGTTCGGCATTGCCCGTCACGTTGTGGCCGGCTTCCCACTGTCGCGCCCAAGCGTAAGAGGTGTCTACCACCACTTCCAACGAATTTTGGATGAAGCCATTGGGGTAGGTATGGATGCAGTAAGCATCGAAAACCGAGTCGGCCTGCAATGCCGAACCCGTATTGGCGATGGCCGCGATACCCCGCAATATGGAATCGGAGTGTATGGAAGGAATCCAAACGAGCGACGTATCGGGAGACCCGATGGCATACATGCGGCCCACAGCCAAATCGCGGGCATCGTTGTGGTAGGCAGCCAACAAGGCCGCAGACGGCGTGCAAGACGACGGCGTTTGGGCCAAACCGCCGAGCGCCAAAATGGTGGTGCAGGCAACCAACAAAAACTTCTTCATGGCGACACTATTAAATGTCTCATAAAGCTACTGCTTTTTATCGATAATGCCTTGCCGTTTCGGGGTATCGGCAGCGCTTGGGAAAACAGAACCCATTTGTCTTGATAGCCCGATAAATAGCAATAACGAAACGATTTATGTACAAACGTCTAATTTTGGGGCGGAAATAGAACATTATGGACATCGTACAGGCACTGAATTGGCGTTATGCAGCCAAGAGAATGACCGGACAAACCATCCCGGCCGATAAATTGAACACTATTCTGGAGTCTATCCGGCTTTCGGCATCATCCGTTGGCTTGCAACCTTACACGGTTTTCGTGGTGTCGAGCCAAGAAATGAGGGGGAAAATCCGCGAAATGGCCTGCAAACAACCCCAAGTGACTGAAAGTTCCCACTTTCTCGTTTTTACAGTGAACGAAAACATTACCGAAGCATATATTGACTACATGATTGGCTTGACGGCTTCTACCCGCAATGTGGGAATGGATACCTTGGCGGACTTCCAAACCAACATCAAAAAAATGCTGCTGTCGCGTAGTGTCGAGGAGAACTTCGACTGGGCCGCACGCCAATCCTACATCGCACTTGGCTACGGCTTGGTTGCCGCTGCCGTTGAGGGCGTAGACAGCACCCCAATGGAAGGATTCGACCACGCAGCTATGGATGAAGTTTTGGGGCTGAAGCAACATGGGCTAAAGAGCGTTGTGGCACTCGCGCTTGGTTATCGCGACGAACAAAACGACTACTTGGTGAAAGCCACCAAGGTGCGTAAACCCGCCGATTCGTTTTTTGTAACCTTCTAATATTAATAACCCTGCCGCATCTGTATGTTCCACACCACAGTTGGGTGTGGAGCGTACTGATTGCCATATGTGCCGGGTGCGATATCCGATAAGTCGCTACATTTGCAGGAATTGTTTATGCCATGCGCAAATTTTTGGGGATAGTCTTTTTATCGGTTTGCAGCCTAGCGTCTTTTGGACAGAATTGGGACATCAATTTGCTGAAAAACATCAACCAAAAGCGCACTACCGGCACCGATGCCCTCATGGAGCCTTTGAGCAACAGCGACTACTACGTTGCCGGCGCCGTGCCGGTGGTGCAATATGCATTGGGCTACCTATCCGGCAACAAAAACCTGAAAATGGATGGCGTGGAAACCCTCATAGGGTATGGCTACGGCATTGCGTTGACCTATTGCTACAAATACACCATCCAGAAAGACCGCCCCTACGTTACCTACCCCTCCATTGTTCCCTATTCCCGCGAGACCGACCCTACATTTCCCTCAGGCCATGCGTGTATGGCCTTTTCGGCTGCCACGTCGGTAAGCCTTTGTTATCCCAAGTGGTATGTCATTGCTCCGGCATACGTTTGGGCGGGTGCAGTGGGCTATTCCCAAGTGTATCTCGGCATGCACTACCCTAGCGATGTACTTATGGGTGCGCTTTGTGGTGCAGGCTCGGCGTGGTTGGCGCAAAAAACCACCGACTGGCTTGACGCGCGCAAGAAAAAGAAGGTCTTCATGGCCAATTAGACCCATAAAATCTGCGCACACTGCACGCCAGCACGCCCTTAATTTTATACAAAACAAGCCGCACCCGATTTAACTTTGCTTAAAAGCTTTAACTTGCATCTTTGCCGAGTTTTTTAAAGAGGATGTATTATTATGCCAAAAATCGATAAATCCGGCAGTACTTCATATGAAAAATAAGGTATTGATTTCCCTGTTA
Source organism: uncultured Bacteroidota bacterium (assembly GCA_903905685.1). GTDB lineage: Bacteria > Bacteroidota > Bacteroidia > Chitinophagales > Chitinophagaceae > CAIYTT01. Next base: position 6,707 of record CAIVHI010000293.1, read on the forward strand.
TTGGTTGTGGCTGCTTGTTGCAGCTTCACCACTTCCGAATGGATTACGTTCCTCGGGCACGATGGAACATTCAAGATTGCGTTTCCCCAAGACCCCGAGGTGATGAAACACGTGGTGGAAAACGGCATCATTCCATTGAAATCACGCCTCATCTCTTACGATGTTGGACGGTTCCGCGATGAGAATCAGGTATACCAGTTGGTTTATTCCGACTATCCCGACAGCCTGATATCATCCGAGTACAAGAGTCGCATTACCGATACCTTCATCAAGAACCTGGTATTTGCAACACGCGATGAGATAAAGGGCAAAATCATATCGATAGAGAACATCACATTCCACGACTTTCCGGGCCGCCACGTGCACTATACTTTCAATGGTGGACAAACCGTAATGAACATGAAATTGTACCTTATCAAGAGTCGCATCTACATGCTGCGCGTACAGTGCGAACCATCGAACGACAACAATGCATCTATGGACAAGTTTTTTGATTCTTTCGAACTCATAGACAAACCCGTGAAGAAAACTGCGGTAGAGAAAAAATGACCGATGGCGGCACCAACCGCTGTGTTGAAAAATAATTGCTTCAACCCGATAAGGGATTCCAACATATAACCAACCCCGGCAATAGCCATGAAAGTAACCGAACAAATTGCAGCATCCAATAAGACGATCATCTCGCTGGAAATCCTCCCGCCAACCAAAGGCAAGAGTATCGAGTCGATTTTCAATCATGTGGACCCGCTGATGGAGTTCAAACCTTCGTTTGTAAACGTGACTTACCACCGTGCAGAGCAGGTTTACAAAAAACGCCCCGATGGCACCTTCGAACGCGTGGAAATTCGCAAACGCCCAGGTACAGTAGGTATTTGTGCGGCTTTGATGACCAAGTACAATGTGGAAGCCGTGCCCCACCTCATTTGCGGCGGCTTCAGTAAAGAGGAGACCGAAAATGCCCTTATCGACCTCCACTTTCTCGGCATCAAGAACGTCCTCGCCCTTCGTGGCGATGCCGCCGCCAACGAAAAAGTGTTCGTGCCCCACCCTCAAGGCCATAAATATGCCGAAGACTTGGTGCGCCAAATAACCACCCTCAATGCCGGCCACTACATGGAAGAAGATATCATGGACGGTGTTAAGACGGACTTTTGCATAGGTGTGGCAGGCTATCCCGAAAAGCACTTCGAGGCCCCCAATCTGGATACCGACATCATGCACCTGAAAAACAAGATAGACATAGGTGCCAACTATGTAACCACCCAAATGTTCTTCGACAACGAACATTACTTCAATTACTTAGACCGCTGCCGTGCCCACAACGTGCATGTGCCCATCGTTCCGGGACTAAAGCCACTCACCAACAGGAACCAACTTACCAGCATTCCCCGGTTCTTCAACGTGGAAATACCGATTGAGCTGTGTAATGAAATGGCCAAAGCCAAAACTCCTGCCGCTTGCGACCAAGTGGGTAAGGAATGGCTGTTGCACCAGTGCCGCGACCTCCTGAAACGCGGCGTGCCTATGCTCCATTTTTACACCCTCAGCAAGCCCGATGTGATTTACGGTGTGTTGAAGGAATTGTTCTAATCAACTCCTTCGATATGACCTACCCTCTTTGGGCAAGGTAGTACCAACATAATACGGTAGGCTCAAAACATGCATTTGAAATGCCGGTTTTGAGCCTACCGTATTATCGGTCGTGCATCTGAAACTCCGTCTCCTTGGCGATGCCTTTCTACACTCGGCTCGGAAAGCCCAATGAGCGTATACCTTATGGCTCCCGCTAAATGGCCTAACAAACGGAGACCTTGGGCAAAAAGCTGACCTAACTCATACAAAATGCGGAGCACTGTCACCATAGTGTTCGAGCATCCTGGCCGTCGATGTCCTAATTTTGCATGCGCTATTGAGGCCGAAAACCCGCAATGAAATATGGGGGAGCAAACTACGGATGGCTCGGCAACCACCCAAAACAAGACTTGAAACAACAAAATTTTGAATTTTATGAAAACGACAATCGGTATCTACGACAACCACGAACTGGCATTGAATGCCGTTATTGAACTGAAAAATTCAGGTTTCCATGTAAAACACATCTCCATTTTGGGCAAGGCCAAAAAAGAAGTGCTGGATGACGACATGAACATTATTGCCGAAAGCCCCCTTAACTTGGGTGGAGTTGCGGTTGGCACCGTTGCCGGCACAACAGCAGGGGCATTGGCCGGACTGGGCTTGTTGGCCGTGCCAGGCTTGGGTATCCTGATGGGTACAGGCGCACTGATAGGTGCCATTGCCGGCTTCGAATTCGGGCTGATTGGCGGTGGGCTTGCATCGGTATTGATGAGCTTGGGTCTCCATAAAGATTCCGCAAAGGCTTACCAACAATATCTCGATGAAGACAAATTCCTGTTGATGCTGAATGGCAGCCACGAAGAGTTGGAAAAAGCCCACGACATACTCGTAAACCACGGCACGCACATGGACATTGCAGCGCACGACCTTGCCGAAAAAGTGACTCTACAAATTGCCAAGGAAAAAGAACGTGCCCATGCCGAATTTATGAGCCGTTTGGATAGCCAATTCCCATTGTCGGGCGGGGAAAGGGACTAATGGATTGTAATGCAAGGGTTCCAATCACCTCCCAACCACCACCTTCGCATACTGCTTACCCCGGTTGGTGACCACTTCCAAGATGTAAATACCATTTGCAAGACCCGATAGAGGGATGGCCACGAGCGGCACCAATTCGGCTATGGCTCCCGATGCACAGGTGCGTCCCGATGCATCCAATAGCCTAAAGTACTCGCCCACTGCATTGTTTAGGTCTGCGTAAATGTAATTGGTGGCCGGGTTGGGCGATACCATAATATGGTCCAACGCAGCATTCCCATAAACAGCTATCGGGGTATTGTTTGCATACATGGGTGAAGCAGCCACCTGTCCCGATTTCCCCGACGTAGATTGATAAGCCAAAGTAGCCGTATAGGTGCCGGGTAGCAAGCCGGGGAAGGTAAATGACAATACGATACTATCGCCAACAGTTATGCTTAGGGGGGCCGATTGTTGCCGATAGGTTTTGCCCGGATAGTAGCTCGATTCAAGAGTCAAAGAAAGAGCACCTGTAAATATCCCCGGGTTCACATAGGCTGCCTTTGCACTCACGGTAAAGGTATCCGACGTGTATACTTTTTTATCGGTAGTCATTGAGTCGCCCATCACGAAAACGCGGTTGGTGTCGGGCTGAATGTGGATGAGGGCCGTATTGCCCTGCATAAAATTCAGGCTGTCGGGAATGATGCTGTCTATAGAGAAGTAGCCGTTATATGCCCCACCCCACCCCCAGTTGAAGTGGATGTTGCCGAGGTCGTCGTAGCCGTCGGCTAAAAAACTATGCCCTTCGGTATCGTTGGCACCGTTATAAATCACTGGCCTTCCTGCATTCAGTTCGTCTTCCACCAATTGCCGCCAAGTCGCATCGGTATAGCCCGACCGTTGCACTCCAAGTATGTCGGCCCGGTAACCGAAGTAGTTTGCCAGCGCGTTTTGCGCATTTTCCGGAATCGGGCACCCTGCTTGCAGTACATAGGATGCGCTTGTCCTCACCCCATAATCCATATTAACGGCCACGCCGGCTTCGTAGAGCAATGCGGCAATGTAGGGATTGTTGCCCGCTATCGCATTGGGCATCAAATTCCAGTGAATGGGATTGGCACCAAAATTAACGGCCAGCTGGCCGTAGGTTGCCGATAGGTAGCTGTGGGTGCCTATGCCCACTGCCGGCCATTGCCAATACTTCATGAGCTGCCCCATTGCAGTAGCCACACATCCCGTGAGTGCATTGGTCTTGGCCGTGGCATCGTAGGGGCAGTCTTGGTTGTAGTATCGGTTCTGGTTCCATTTTGCGGCCACCAACGGGCTCACCGCTGTAGTTTGTGTGGTGCGGTTGGCGGGCGCGCCTGCGGCAAATGCATCCCATTGGCTGCGCACGGCGGGGGTACCCGGGATGCCGGCCGCCACCGCAACGTCTATTTGGGTTGCCAGGCCGGCGAGGAAGTGCTTGCATGCCGGGGGGATATCGACCGTATCGAAAGCACTTTCCTGACTCCAAGCGGGTACCGGTTTTTCAACGTCATCTGCCGCAACTACCACGAAGCCCGTCCAGCCGAAACCAAACACGAAGTACAGCGGCACCCCTGTGGTGCTCGATAGCCGGGTCGAGACCAGTGCCGCAGTATCATTACTGGACGTGTGGGCGCGAAAAAACGCCTCCGCAATGGTACGCGCGTCTTGCCTGGAGACCGGACGCGCATTTGCGGAGCACCAGTAAAACAGTATCGTGAATAAAAAAATGACCTTTTTCAACTGCCGTTGCTTATCGGATTCTAAAATTAGGTTTTCCCGGGCACACAAAATGTAAAAAAACCAAGAAATGGCTCGTTGCATGAACGAGTTCTCCCCATATTTAGGGTAGCTTACGGGTGGCAAAACAAAAAATTTGAATTTTGGGTGCCGCAGTCCTAATTTTGCCCATCAAATTCTTTAGACAATGAAACAGAACCGCAACAATATATTGCTCGTCGTCATTTTGATCGTCATGGGTGCCGGCACCCGCATGATCAATGCCGGCCTGCACATGCCCAACTATGCACCCCTCGTCGCCATCAGCCTTTTTGCCGGTGCCGTGCTCAAGGATAAGAAATGGTTGGCGTTTGCCGTTCCCGTTCTCGGACAATTGTTGGCGGATGTTTGTTTCGGGTTGTTCACCCAAATTCCCGCTTTCTATGGCGTTAGCGGCATGTTGTTCAACTACGGTGCTTTGGCACTCGCAACATTGCTGGGCACCAAGACGGCATTGAAACCCGCCGCCGCAATCGGTGGCACCTTCGCCGCTGCCTGCGTTTTCTTCATGGTGTCCAATTTCGGCTTCTTTGCCGAGGGCTGGAACGGCTATTCGGCATCGGGCCTGATGAAGACCTATGTAGACGGACTGCCATTCTTCAAGTATACCGTTGAAGGCAACATGGTTGCCTGTGTATTGTTGTTCGGGGCTTGGTTCCTCGTGCCCCGCGCGGCTACCGCCAAAACGGCCAAAGCATAGTCTTGCGCAGATAGAAAAGCTCCTTTTTGGGTGCAAATCAATAGTTTAGCTGAAAAGTTTTGCAATCACCCGGAAAATTTTTCCATAAACGGGCTTCCTGATTCCTGTTTTGGGGAAAACTTCCGGGTTTGTTTTATATTGCAGAATATTTTTGGTTATGAAAAAGCACATAGGGCCGCTGTTGGTGTTGGTATTGCTTTTCGGACTGGTCTCCTGCAAATCGAAAGCGCATCGGGAGGCCCGGTTACTGAGCCGAACTCTGGACACTGCGAACGACACCCTGTTCAACGCCGAGCAGCAGTGGTCTAAACAGATGGCCTATGCCGTGAGTTCTGGCGACTATACCAAAATCAAACCATTCCGCACTCGCCTGCACAACCTTATCGATGCAGCCATAGCTTCTACAGGTGGATTGGCACCCTTGGCGGGGGCCGAAGATTTGCTTGCCGCCGAAAAAACGTTGCTGTCATTGGAAAAGAAAATATCCGAGCAAGACATGCCCGTTTTTGAAACCTTCCGGCTAAACACACCCATGGGTAAAGTCTCTGCCGCAGTGGAAAAACTCAACAAGGACGGCAAAGACGAGCAAGCCGCAGTGGCCCTACTCAAGAAACTCCGCGACGATTTTGCCGCCAAAAACGGATTCAAGTTTGCCGAGCCTGCCCAGAAAACCGACATGCCGTAAAATGCTTTGCCACCAAAATACGCAAACACACACTTTTTTTGACAGTTCTATGACATGGCAGCCATACATGCCGCCTTCTTGAAGATTAGCTTTGCAGCGGATTTATACATTATGAAATTTTCTTTACGTTCTTTTTGCTGCACCACAGCTATATTGGCCTCCCTCACAGCCAAAAAAGCCAATGCCCAAGATTCGAAAACGCTGGTTTACCCCGACGAAAAGCACTTCAAAAACATGCGGCAGTTGACTACAGGTGGCGATAATGCCGAAGCATACTTCGGGTTCGACAACAGCCACATCACCTTCCAACGCCGCAATCCGGCTGAGCACGTAGATTGCGACCAGATATTTTATGGTGAGATTCCGAAGTCTACCAAATAGATGTTTGAATACAAGCGGGTTTGTTCCGGCAAAGGCCGCACCTCTTGCGCCTAGCTCTTGCCCGAAAACAAGCACTTCCTCTAAGCATCTACCCACAATGCG
>CAIVHI010000294.1 GCA_903905685.1 uncultured Bacteroidota bacterium
ATGGATGTTAAGAAATAACTGCGCACAACCCATTCGGGGCAGCAGCCTCCAAAAGTACATGAAATATCAAATACCCCGCATATGCGGTGGGGCTATTTGATGAGGCTACCTATTGAAATACAATCGGCGGGCCATCTTGAGCCCGCCGATTTATTAAAGCAATAGAAATGCCGGTTAGTGTTTCACCCACCTCAATACTTGCGAGGTGGAACCACCCACCAATTTCACCAGGTACATTCCGCTAGGCAGCGATGCTGCATCGATGGAGTAAGACAGATTGCCGGCGGGCCAAGTACCCGTCGCGAATGTGCGTCCCGACGCGTCGAAGAAACGTACTTGCAAATCGGTTGCGGGCTCATAATCGGCAGATACCACTATGTTGTTGCCAGAGGCTATGATGCCGAAACCTTGATCCTGTCCGGCTACAAGGCCAACGCTCAGGTTGTAGTTATGTGCGGCGGTGGTAGCGGCACAACCGTCGGAATCTACAGTGACTTGATACGAAGCCGATACCGTGTAAGTATAGGTGTGATTGGTGGCACCTGCAATGTTGGTACCGCCCTTAGACCATTGATAGGAGCTATAGCCGGTTGGCACAGAAAGTACGTGGCCACCTAAAACCGTTATTACGGGATTTGGCAATGCCTTCACGACAACTGTGGTTTTTACGGTATCCGTTCCGCATGCGGGGCTGTTTATGACATACATTACGGTATCCATACCTGCTGCAACGCCGGTAACGGTGCCGCCCGCCACAGTGGCATTGGCATTGGTCATCATCCAACTGCCACCGGCAGTGGTATCCGACAATATCGTTGTTGAGCCCATGCAGACACTATCGGTACCGGTGAGTGCGCCAACCACCAATGCAGGCAGTACGGTCACATTGAAAGTGGCAGTTGCAGTGCCACACGAGCCCGTTACGGTATAGCCGATGACATCGGATCCTACAGTCAAACCGGTAACCACACCGCCGGTAACCGAAGTATTGCCCGTTGAAGAAGCCCAAGTACCGCCCGATACCCCGTCGGTAAGGGAGATGCTTGTACCTACACACACCGTAGAAACGCCGGATATGGTACCTGCCGACTCGGAAGTGGTTACAGTAACATTCAAAGTTGCGGTAGACACCCCACAAGCATTGGATACGGTATAGCTGATGACCGTTGAGCCAGCGGCAACACCGCTAACCACGCCACCTGCTGTCACCGTAGCTACTGCGCCCGATGCGCTTGTCCAAGTGCCCGATGATGGGGTATCTGTCAGCGTCACCGTGCCGCCTACGCAAACGGTGTTCGAACCCGTGATGGCGCCAACTACCGGCGCACTTGCCAAGGTAAGCGTGGCGGGTGTAGTAGTGGTTGAGCCCGTACCGTTGGTGGCCACAAGCTGATAGGCATATCCGCTCTCGGCCGACGTAATGCCGCTCACCACCAGCGATGCCGTTGTGTAGCCGGAATAGATACCGCCATCGGTGGTTGAAATGATGTTGGAGAATGTACCACCGGTACCTGTGGTACTGCGCTGCCATTGGTAGGATATTGCACCGGTTGCAACGGCGTTGAATGTTACAGTAGCCCCTGCACAACCCGACGCATCGGATGGCTGAACGGTAATGGTAGGCACGCCCGTTGTGGCGGCAACCCCTGTAACCGTTATATCGTCTATCCCGAAAGCGGGGTCTGAACCGGTGGCATCGCCATCCGTAAACTGGAAGCCGAATTCCAAGAACGCCTGCCCGTCGAATGCCGTCAAGTGCACGGAGTCTTTATTCCAAGTAGAGGAGTTGTAGAAGGTGGGTATCGGGGTGGTGATTTGCGTCCACGCACCTCCCGATGCCGTACGGTAGTAGACCTTGCCTGCACTTGCGGCATCGCCTTGGCACAGCCACCAAAAGGAGAAGGTCACATTGCTGTAGCCCACAGTGCTGATGGGCGTATTGAGTGCTGCGAAATAAGTCAATCCGGTGCCCCCTGCATCAAAATTGCAGTTGCTGGGACCACCTAATGAAACGCCCAATGCACTCAAGATGTGTAGGTAATAGCTTTCGGGAGCCCCGGCGATTCCGGTGGGCTCGTCGGAAGTGGCAGGTACAGGAGTACCAATGATGCTGCCACCCGCATAGGTATTGTTAATGACCCATTTGTTGTCGGTGCCGGTGATGTCGCCACCGAGGTCAAGTGTGTTCAGCGACCAGTCTGAAGCGCTACCCGTGTTGAAATTCTGCGAATAAAGGGTGGTCTGCGCCTTGGTAAGACCGGCCCCCAGCAGCATTAAGATGGTAAAAAGTTTTTTCATAAAATTGATGTTTAGATAAAAGTACCAATTCCGTGATTTCGAAAAAAAGATTTTATCGAAAACGGCAAAATTATTTTTTCGACCTGCACCCAATTGCTGCATTTTTTTGTTTTTACCTATTTTTAGCCCATGAAATTCCTCATTGCAGGGCTCGGAAACATTGGTGCCGAATATGACTCCACCCGTCACAACATCGGCTTCGAGATTGCCGACACGTTTGTCATCAAGAATGGCGGCAACTATACGCTGGACCGGCATGCCTTTGTGAGTGAAGTAAAATGGAAGGGTAAGACGTTTGTGGTCATCAAGCCTACCACCTATATGAACCTAAGTGGCAAGGCAGTGAAGTATTGGATGGACAAAGAAAAGATAGGCATCGAAAACCTGCTGGTGTTGGTAGACGACCTCGCACTACCCTTGGCTACCCTCCGCCTACGCTCCGGCGGCAGCGATGCCGGCCACAACGGTCTGAAAAGCATCCACCAAAGTCTGCTGACCGACAAATATCCCCGCCTGCGCTTCGGCATCGGCAACAACTTCGCCAAAGGAAGGCAGGTGGAATTCGTCCTCGGCAAATGGAAGCCCGACGAGGTGCCTGCAATAAAGGATACCCTTGTAAAATGTACCGAAGCCATTGAGTGTTTTGCCGCACAGGGAATAACGGCAGCAATGAATGTCTATAATAAATAGGGGTGCAGGCCGTAGTTGTATTGGCTAGATGCCGGACCGAAGGTTCGCCCGCCACACTCCCTCAATGCAAAACATCTTTAATGGCATTGCTTCGAAACACAGTGGTATGCTGCAGCCAGTCTTTACGCATATACCTCCATCAATCCAGAATGGGCGACAGCCACCTTGTTGCCTCCTCAATGGTCATGCCCTTGCGGCGGGCATAGTCGTCCAGTTGGTCGGCCTTGATTTTTCCTACACCAAAGTAGACGCTTTGTGGATGCCCGAAATACCACCCGCAAACCGATGCTGCGGGATACATGGCCAGCGACTCTGTTAGGGTGATACCTGCATGCCCCGATGCATCGAGCAATTCGAACAATTTTATTTTTTCGGTGTGGTCGGGGCATGCCGGGTAGCCGGGCGCGGGCCTGATGCCTTGGTAAGTCTCGTGCACCAATTCGGCCGTCGACAGGTTTTCGTCTGCGGCATATCCCCAAAATTCGCGGCGCACGCGCTTGTGCAGCACTTCGGCAAAGGCTTCCGCAAGCCTGTCGGCAAGGGCTTGGAGCATGATTTTGTGGTAGTCGTCGTGGTCGGCGGCAAACTTGGCGATGTGCTCTTCTATGCCATGGATGCTCACTGCAAATGCACCCATATTGTCGTCGGTATCGGGGGCAATGAAATCGGCGAGCGAAACGTTGGGTTGCCCTTCGGCCTTCTTCACCTGCTGCCGCAGCATCTCAAGCGTTGCGGCCGGTGATCCGTCTTCGTGATACAGCTTCAAAGTATCTGGTGCGGTCTTTCGCGTCTTCCAGAAGCCGATGACGCCCTTGGCAGTCAGCCAATGTTCGGCAATAATCGTGTCCAGCATTTGGTTGGCGTCGTTATATAGCTTGGTGGCCTCCTTGCCGCTGTGCGGGTCGCTTAGGATGTCGGGAAATTTCCCTTTCATCTCCCAGGCAATAAAGAACGGCCCCCAGTCGATGTACTGCCTGATTTCCGCCAAGTCGTAATCGGGGAAGGGTATCACACCATGCTGTTTGGGCGTAACTAATGCTGCTTTGGTCTTGTCGAGCTTCACGCCATTGTTTTGCGCTACCGAGAAGGGCAGGTATTGCTTGGTGGTTTTGCGTCCTTCGAAGTCTACGCGCAGTTTTTGGTATTCGTCTTCTATTTGTGCCAGAAACGGCCCCTTGGCATCTGCATTCAGCAGGCTTCCGGCCACCGTTACACTGCGGCTGGCATCCAGCACGTGCACCACTCCGCCGTCATATTGCTGGGCAATTTTCACTGCGGTGTGCATGCGGCTGGTGGTGGCACCGCCAATCATGAGCGGCTGCTTCATTCCCCTGCGTTTCATTTCGCGGGCCACGTGCACCATCTCGTCGAGCGAGGGGGTAATCAGCCCGCTCAAACCAATAATGTCGGCTTTTTCCCTTTCGGCAGCATCCAGAATCTTGTCGGCGGGCACCATTACTCCAAGGTCTACGATATCGTAACCATTGCAACCCAGCACCACGCCCACAATGTTCTTGCCAATGTCGTGCACGTCGCCCTTAACGGTAGCCATGAGTATTTTGGCTGCACCCTTTTCTTCCTCAGCTTCGGCACCGCTGGCGGCGCGGGCCTGCTTGCGCAATTCCTTCTCGGCCTCAATGAACGGGAACAGGTAGGCCACACTCTTCTTCATAACGCGGGCACTCTTCACCACCTGAGGCAGGAACATCTTGCCACTGCCAAACAGGTCGCCCACGGCATTCATGCCGTCCATGAGGGGCCCTTCAATCACGTCGAGGGGTTTGGGGTATTTCAATCGGGCTTCTTCGGTATCGGCATCAATGAAATCGGTAATGCCATTCACCAGTGCATGTTTCAGGCGTTCTTCTACCGATGCGCCGCGCCAGGCATCGTCCTTTTTGGTTTCCTTGCCGGCGGCCTTCACGGTTTCGGCAAATGTCACCAGTTTCTCGGTGGCATCGGGATTGCGGTTTAGGATGACGTCTTCGCAGAGTTCGCGAAGTTGCGGCTCTATTTCGTCATAGATGGGCAGGGCTCCCGCATTTACGATTCCCATGTCCATACCCGCCTTAACGGCGTGGAAGAGGAAAACGCTGTGCATGGCATCGCGCACCGTATCGTTGCCGCGGAAGGAGAACGAGATGTTGCTCACCCCGCCGCTCACCTTCACCAGCGGCATGCGCTGTTTGATGATGCGGGTGGCTTCAATAAACTCCACTCCATAGTTGTTGTGTTCCTCTATGCCCGTGGCGATGGCAAAGATGTTGGGATCGAAGATGATGTCTTGTGGGGGGTAGTGCACCACCTGCGTCAGAATGTCGTACGCCCTTTGGCAGAAAGACACGCGTTTGTCAAGCGTATCGGCCTGCCCGGTTTCATCAAAGGCCATGACAACTACGGCTGCGCCATAGCTGCGGCAGATGATGGCGTGCTCAATGAATTTGTCTTCGCCCTCTTTGAGCGATATGGAATTGACGATGCACTTACCCTGTATGCACTTGAGCCCGGCCTCGATAATGGGGAACTTCGAGGAATCGAGCATGATGGGGATTTTGGCGATGTCGGGCTCTGCTTGAAGGAGGTTCACAAACGTCGTCATGGCAGCCACGCCGTCCAGCAGCGCATCGTCCATGTTGATGTCGAGCACCTGCGCACCGTTTTCAACCTGTTGGCGGGCAACGGACAGCGCTTCCTCATATTTCTGCTCCCTGATGAGCCGGGCAAATTTTTTCGACCCGGTCACATTGGTACGTTCGCCAATATTGACGAAGTTGGTTTCAGGTCTTACCGTAAGCGGTTCCAGCCCGCTTAAGCGCAGAAAAGGTCTAATAATCATGGTTCCCCAAATATAATTTGGGCAAAGCTATCGAAAGGCTAAATGGAACAAAAATTTAAAAAGTTAGCGGTTTGTTGTTTATGAATACAATGAAGACCTTTTTTTAAATAGCAATGAAAACGGGATGGCCGACAAGCTCATTTCGACCAACTGCCACTCATCTTCCATAAAATGAGCCCTGATTTGCTCGGGGGTTTCAAAGTCCGCAAAAAGCCAAAAACCACCCTCAACTCCACGGTGAATAACCCTCGGAGCACGAGTACGCAGCGTCCTGCATTTCTTGGCTGCGGCCTGTTTACAACTGTATATTTTTTATGAAGGGCGTACTGCTTTTACCGATGGTTCAGGTATCAACCGCCCCCTACTCCGCGCGCTGGGCCACATTCCCACGACCAGACATGATTTGTAGGCCGGTTTGCAGTTTGTCGGATAGGCGATAACCGCGCAGGTACTCGAAGCCGGCCACATTGGCCAATTGCAGCAGCATACCGTAAAAAACGTCCTCCAGCGGAATGGAACCGAGGCGGATACCGAGGTTGTTGTGGTCGTCATACCGCACCACGGGCTCCATAATCCAAGTGCCGGTGAGGATACCGTTCGAAATGAAGAAGGGCAACAAGTTCACCGTAAAGGCTACATAAAACATGGGTAGAAACTTCGCCTTGGAAGATGCCGACTTGAAGAGCAGAAAGGCCAGCAACGTGAACGTGACCGATGTATAAAGCTGCATTTTGTGCATGCCCGCAGCGGCCACCAAGAAAAGCGCAATGACGTAAGACAACGACACCACGGTGCTCTGCCGCAGCAGCGGCTTCATAAAGAGGTCGAAGCAGTAGTAGGTGAAAAGGCACGAATAGGGGATGCACACAAAAAAGGCAACTTCCTCCAACGGCAAATTGCCGATGTGGATGCCCGTTACATATCGGTCGTTGAAACTCCAAATGCCACGTTGCGTAAAAATGACGTCCCACAGAATGAATAGGGCGGCCACCACAACCATTACCGGCAAGGCATACCGCCAAGCGGTATAGAACTTGATTTTGGGGTGGAACGACGCGGCAAAGGGCACAACGATGCAACACAGGTCGATAACGGTATAGACGTAATGCGCATTCATGGCTATGCCTGTTTTTGGGCTTCTTTTAGATATTTAAACGGCACAAATAACATGCCAAAACACTCGCCGTCTTCCTTGTCCAAATGCTTGTGGTGCACTTTGTGGGCTTTGCGGATGCCGCGGAAGTAGAAATTGTCGGAATTGCGGAGGAAGGGCAGCCTGCGGTGGATGAACACATCGTGCACCAAAAAATAGCAAAGACCATATGCACTGATGCCTATACCCACAAACAACAGGTAGTGGGCGGGTGGATAAAAGCTGCCCAAGGCCAAAAAGAGGATGCCCGGCACGGCGAATATCACAAAGAAATAATCGTTTTTCTCTAGGAAGGAAGACGGGTCTTTGCGGTGGTGGTCTTCGTGCAGGTGCCACAAAAAGCCATGCATGATGTATTTGTGTGCCAACCACGCCACGCCCTCCATCCCAAAGAACACGACTACCGTTATTACGACTCCAATCAGACTCATATCAATACGAATTTATGCAATTTCGGCAATTCAAATCATCCTCAGGCTGTGCCGGCAGTAGGAGGAACACAATAACAGGACTTTCTTATAGTTGTTGATGCGGATGCGCTCCATCATGATGCGGGCCGATGGTAGGGTCTTGATTTTGGAAAACAAGCTCGTGTAATACACAAACGCAACATAGACGCCAAACCTGGCCCCCTTGGGCAACAGCTTGATGCCTTTCAAGGCTTCTTTAAAATCCACTTCAATGTCGGCCTCAATGTTCTTTTTCTCGCACTCTGTAAGGCGTGCCAAATTTACGCCCGGAAAGTATATGCGCCCCAACCCTTCAAAATCATCCTTGATATCGCGTAGGAAATTTACTTTTTGGAATGCAGCACCCAAGCTTCGGGCATAGGGCACCAGTTTTTCATAAAGGGCATCGTCGCCTTCGGCAAATGCCTTGAGGCACATCAGCCCCACTGCTTCGGCCGATCCGTAAATGTACTCGTTGTAGGCATCGCTGCCATAGCGCGAGCGGTCTAAGTCCCACCGCATGCTTTTCAAAAATGCAGCTACCAGTTCTTGGCTGATGTGGTACTTGTGATATACCTCTTGAAAGCTGTTCAGAACCGGGTTCATGCTCACCTTGCGTTCCAATGCCAGATAGGTGTCCCTTTCAAACTCGTCCAGCAGTGTAGCCTTGTCGAAATCGTGAAAGGTGTCCACAATCTCATCGGCGAAGCGCACAAAGCCGTAAATGGCGTAAATGGGATCGTGAAAACGTTTGTCGAGACAGTAGATGCCCAGCGAAAAACTGGTGCTGTAAGCACGGGTGGTCTCCTTGCTCATTAGGTAAGACAGTTTGTCGAATGTCTCCTTCATATACTGCTTTTTAAATGGTTGTGGGTAATTTTTGCAGCCAATTCTCCGGATATGAGGCTGGGTGGCACACCCGGCCCGGGCACGGTGAGCTGGCCGGCATACAACAGGTTGGAGACCTTTGCATTGCGTATGCTTGGCTTCAGTACCGCCGTTTGCCGCAGGGTGTTGGCCAATCCGTAGGCATTGCCTTTATAGGCATTGTAATCGGCTTTAAAGTCGTTCACGCAGTATGACTTCTTATAAACCACGTGTTCGCGAATGGAGGTGCGGCAAATCTTCTCCATGCGGTCCATCACTTTCTCGTAGTAAGCATCTCGGTCGCAGGCGGCCTCGTTCAATCCTGGGGCTACCGGTATGAGGATGAACAGGTTTTCGTGATATGCGGGAGCCACCGTATCGTCGGTTTTGGATGGGCAGCTCACGTAAAACAGGGGGGCGGTGGGCCACTTCGGTGTGTCATAAATCTCCTTGGAGTGTACCTCGAAGTCGGTATCGAAAAACAGGTTGTGGTGCAGCAGGTTGGGCAACTTTTTGCTCACGCCCACATAAAAAATGAGAGACGACGGCGCCAATACCCGCTTATCCCAATAGCCCTCCGTGTAGTTCCGGTATTGGGCCTCAAGTAGTGCCTGTTCCACATGGTGGTAGTCACCGGCGGCAATTACGGCATCGGTAGGGAGCACCTTGTCGCCAATATGTATGGCATTGGCTTTCTTTCCGGCAATGCCGATTTTGGTTACCGGTGCACCAGTTTCGAACTTTACCCCCAGCGACAATGCCAGTTGGTGCATGGCGTCAATGATGTTGAACATGCCCCCTATGGGGTAAAAGGTGCCCTGCCCCAATGCAGCATAATTCATGAGCGTATACAGCGCGGGAATGTGGCTGGGCATGGCACCCAGAAACAAAACCGGAAATTCCATCATCATGATTAATCGGCGGTCATTAAAATAACGCCGCACATGGCGGCTCACCGACGAGAACATGTTGAGTCCCGCTGCGGCACGTATTACTGAAGGCTTCAAGAATTCCAACCACGATTGTCCGGGCATGTAGGCCAGTTTCAGCATGCCTTCCTTGTATTTCACTTCGGCATCGTCCAGAAACAATTTTAGGGCGTTGCCCGCACCGGGTTCAATAGACTCAAAAAGCGCATATTGGTCCGTAGCACTTGCGGGGACGTCCAGAAAATCCTGCTCGCCAAATATCATGCGGAAGCCGGGATTGAGCTGTACTAGGTTGTAGTAGTCGGCCGTGGTTTTACCGAACTGGTTAAAAAAGTTCTCGAAGACGTCGGGCATCCAGTACCAACTGGGGCCCATATCGAAAACAAACCCGTTTTCGGAAAACTGCCGAGCCCGACCGCCTATCCCTTCGTTCTTTTCGAAAACGGTCACTTCGTGGCCGTTTTTTGCCGAAAAACACGCTGCCGACAAGCCCGCAACTCCCGACCCTATTATGCTTACCTTGGACAAATTTTGTTTAATTTCTAAACAAAAATCCTAAACAAACGCGAAACGGCCAATTAAATCTCCAAATAATCAAAAATCCTTACGGGGTCATTCAGAATGATTATATTTTCGGGATGCAGGGGAACTTTATGGTGGCTGCCGCAACAAAAGAGGATTTGCAAATTGGGGTTGCCATGGGCCACAGCACTCAACTGCGTAATATGTGGGGCAATGTCGGTACCGGCGGTAATGAAGGTCACGATTGAGTTTGGGGAGGTTTGCAATATCGTAGTCTTCAAGCTATCGTAGGGCACATTTGCACCCAAATAAATCGACTCCTTCCCGGCGTTGCGCACCACGAAGTCGGTAAACATCAGGCCCAACTCATGCAGCTCGTCGGGAGGCAAAAACAGGAGGAATTTCTTACGTGGCTCTCGTGGCAAGGCAATACCATCTATGGCCGATAACAGCTTGCGGCGAATGATGTTGCTGGCAAAATGCTCTTGTGCAGGTATTAGGTTTTCGGTAGTCCACAATATCCCGGTTTGGCGAAGGAAGGGATAAACGATTCTGGTCATGGTGTCATACACCCCATAGCGCACCATGACGCTGGAATATATTTTATCGAACATGACCTCGTCATACTCCATCATGGCCGCAGTGAGGCTCTTGATGTAGATGGTGTAGAGGTCTTGCTCGGGTGGTTGGGCCATGGTGTCCAGTATCAGCCCGTTGATGCTTTCATCGGTCAATGCCATGATTTTGGAGATTTTGTAGCCGTGCTCCAAAAGCGTGGAAACATTGAGCAGTTTGCGCAATTGCCCATCATCGTAATACCTGATGTTGGTATCGGTGCGGTGCGGAATCAAGTTTTGGTAACGTTTTTCCCAAATACGCAATGTGTGGGCTTTGATACCCGTTATCTGCTCTACGGTGTTGATGGAATAGGTCTCCAATTTGTTTAAAAAATTAAGAACATGGTGAAACAAAATGCGCCGACTACGGGCGCCGTGCAAGGCTAAAATTCGACAATGAACCCGATGGTCGGAATAACTACGCGACTTGCATTGTTCAGAATCAAGGGTATACCGTTGCTGCCATCGCTCTTCAATGGCTTGCCGTCGGTGGTCAGGAAGTTCTTGTTGTCGGCGGTGCGCTCAAAGGTGAAGGTGGGCACGGCAGGTTGCAGGCTCCCATAGGCATTCGTCATATCGTAAAACAGGTCGAAGCTCATTTTTTTGCGGTTCCACTTTTTGTCGATGCGAATGTCCATGGAGTTGAATGCTGCAAGGCGCAGGGTGTTGAATTTGGTATAGTCGGGCACTCCGGTACCGAGGGTCACGTAATTGGCTTGCGAAGCTTCCATATTGAATGGGGTATAAGGCGCGCCGCCCTGATACCTGAACTTCACCCCAAGCTCAATATTGCGTTTGAACTTGTATCCGCCTATGAACGAGAGTAGGTTGCCATTGTCCCACGATGCAGGATACCATTTGCCGTCGCCATTGGTAAA
>CAIVHI010000295.1 GCA_903905685.1 uncultured Bacteroidota bacterium
GTTGCCGTTCATGGGCATATACATTTTTGAAGTAGCAGATCGACTATCGAAATCATGCCGGCGTTGCAGGATTTGCCGTCATCCGATTTTTAACTTATGGTTAAAAAAGGTGCCCGACGCAGTGTCTATTCTTTTGCATTTGTTTTCGTCGTATTTGTAGGAAAAATATTTTGCCGATTTTCCGGAATACCCATAGAGTCTGTGTTTTTTTTTGCAGATTTGTTGTAGAACATCATGTTTTATGGAAACGGTCTTGATTGCCGATGCGGGTTCAACCAAAACGCAATGGTGCCTGCACACCGGGGGGGGGATGCCGCAACACTTCGATACGGCAGGTATCAATCCGTTTTTGGAACGGCCGGAGCAGATTGCCGCCATGTTGGGGGCACAACTGCCTTGGCATGATGCCATGCCGCACGTAGACCGATTGCATTACTTTGGGGCAGGCACTGCATCGAAGGAAAAGCAAAAAATTCTGGAACGGGTGCTCCAAGGCCACTTTAAGGCTTCCAAAACCGAAGTAGGCTCCGACTTACTCGGTGCAGCAATAGGTATGTGCGGCAGCAATAAAGGGATGGTGTGCGTATTGGGCACAGGTAGTGCATCGGGTTTCTACAACGGCAAGGCCATCAAGGAAAGCAGGCCTTCGTTGGGATATATTGCAGGAGATGAGGGTAGCGGCAACTATATGGGCAAGCGCATTCTGCAATACTACACCTACGGCACCTTCGACGACGAACTCAAGGTGGGTTTCGAAATGCGGTTTGGCGATAATGTGCGTGCCATCGTTGCCAAATTGTATGATGAGCCCTATCCCAATAGGTACTTGGCATCGTTCGTGTCGCTTCTAGTCGACAACCGAGGGCACTACATGGTGGAGAACATCGTTGAAGATTGCCTGAACGACTTCTTCCAAACCTGCGTGGTAAAATACCGCCAAAGTTGGAACTACCCGCTGCACTTTACGGGTTCTGTAGCCTATATATTCAAGGATGTTGTGGAAAGCCTGTGCCACCAATATGAATTGGAACTTGGCAAGGTAGAACAAAACCCTATGGACGGCCTGTCGAGGTTTTTCGCGCCCAAGGAATGTTGATACCACTACACCGACAAGGCGCGTTTTGCGGCATGTGCGGTAACGACTTCGCTATAGAGCTGTTCGTACATCGGAATGATATGCTGCTTCTCAAACTTTCTGGCCTGCGCTATCGCGTTCTTCTTGAATTGGGCCAGGCGTTGGTCGTCGCTTAAGATGTATAGCGCGTGCTTGGCCATGTCCTCAACATCGCCTACGGCACTCAAAAAGCCGGTTTTACCATTCACGTTGATTTCAGGCAGCCCCCCGGCGTTGGTAGACACCAATGGTACCATACAGGCCATCGCTTCCAATGCCGATAAACCGAAACTTTCCGACTCCGACGGCAGGAGGAACAAGTCTGCAATGCTCAAAATCTCACTGATCTGTTCCTGCTTGCCCAAATACCTAATATCTTGGTAAATGCCCATGCAACGTGCCATATCCTCGTTTGCCTGCCGGTCGGGGCCATCGCCAATCATCAACAATTTCGCGGGGATATGCTGCCTCACAATGTTGAATACTTTCACTACGTCGGCCACACGTTTTACCGGCCTGAAGTTGGATACATGCACCAGTATCCGCTCGCCCTCGGGTGCCAGCATTTTCTTGAAGTGGCCCTTATCGGTTTGGTGAAACCGCTTCACGTCCACAAAGTTCGGGATGACGTGAATGTCTTTTTCTATCTTGAATTCCCTTAAAGTTTCGTCTTTCAGGTTTTGGGAAACCGCAGTAATGGCGTCAGACTCGTTGATGGAGAACGTTACTACGGGCTCATAAGTAGGGTCCCGGCCCACCAGCGTGATATCTGTTCCGTGCAGGGTCGTGATGAACGGGATGTCGCGCCCGGTTTTCAGCAATATCTGCCTCGCAAAGTAGGCCGCAGAGGCATGGGGAATGGCATAATGCAAATGCAGCACGTCGAGCCGTTGGTTCACAATCACATCCACCATCGCGCTCGCCAAGGCGGTTTCGTATGGGGGGAAGTCGAATAGGGGGTAGGTGGGCACTTTCACTTCGTGGAAATAGAGGTTGGGGTGGAAGCCCAATGCCAACCTGACGGGCTGCTTGTAGGTGATGAAGTGTACTTCGTGGCCCTTGTCGGAGAGCGCCATGCCCAATTCGGTGGCCAACACACCGCTACCTCCAAACGTCGGATAGCAGACAATCCCTATTTTCATGATTATTCATGCAAATATCGGGTACCCGGAGCCACCGGTTTATATTATTGTATAGTTAATTTCTATTTCGGTTCAACGGTCCTGTATTTATCCGCCCTATGCTTACGGCCGCAGTTTGCCGATTAAACTTCATAGCTTCGCTATTGTCGTATTCATACAAACATTTTTGATGACGGATGACTTGGAGACATCGGATCGGGTCTTGATTGCGCTCTTTAAAACGGAGGCAGGTAAAGAATCGGCATTCACAAAGCTGGTGCGCAA
>CAIVHI010000296.1 GCA_903905685.1 uncultured Bacteroidota bacterium
ACATCGCCTTGATGTCCTCCGGCTTGTAATTGCCAACCCGTAATACCGGTCGTCCCATAAAATGCAATTTTATTCGCAAAGGTACAACCTATTTGTGTAACTATTTAATAGACTTTATGTATTACGACAACCGCTAACAAAAAATGTATATGGAATCAAAAACCAACAAAATCGTACCGTTTTTATGGTTCAACGCCAATGCGGCAGACGCTGCAAGGTATTATTGCGGTATTTTCCCCAATGCCCACATCAAGAGTGAAAACCCGCAATCAGCGAACTTCGAGCTGGATGGGCAGGAATTCATTGCCTTCAATGGTGGCCCCATGTATCAATTCAACGAAGCATCCTCCTGGATGATTCGTTGCCACGACCAGAAGGAAGTGGACTACTACTGGGAGCGACTCGTGGAAGGCGGCACGCCCAGCCGCTGCGGTTGGTTGAAAGACAAATTCGGTATGTCGTGGCAAGTAGCACCCGTACAGCTCAAAGCCTTATTGGCCCACCCCAACCCCATAAAAGCGCAAAAAGCCTTTCAAGCCATGATGAAGATGCAGAAACTGGACATCGCATTGCTGGAGGCGGCAGTGGAGGATGAAGCGTGATACCGGGGAATCTTGCCAGTAATAGTCGAAAACGAACCTATCTAAAATACAAATCCCTCCAACGCCCCTGCATTTCCGGTAAGCTGCGCCAACTTCAACAACATCTGCTCCACCAAGGCATCGGGGCACGATGCGCCCGATGTCATCATAACGGTAAGCGGCTCGCCCGCCGGGAAAGCCATGGACGTTTCCACTATCGCTTTCGAGTGGAGGTCGAAATGGGCAATGCGGTCGGGCCGGAGGCATTCGGTATGGTTCACGAAGTAGGTGGGGAGTTTTTCCTCGCACAATTCCACCAAGTGCGAAGTATTGGAGCTGTTGTAGCCCCCAATTACGATGGCGAAGTCGGCGGGTTGGACCAGCATTTCGGCCACGGCGGTTTGGTTGTCGTTGGTGGCATAGCACAGGGTATCGCGGGTGTCGGCAAAGTGGCCGGCATCGGTACCATATCGCGCCGCCACAACGCCCTTCAAGTAGTCGGCAATGCCTTGGGTGTCTGATGCCAACATCGTGGTTTGGTTCACCACCCCAATCCGCTGCAGGTCTTTTGCGGCATCGAACCCCTCGGAATACCTACCCGAAAAATCGGTGTAAAAGCCCTCGGGCGGCAACTCGCCTGCAATGTATTTGCCCAGCAATACGGCATCGGCTAGGTGCTCCACCACCACACTTGGCGCCGCCGTGCGGCTATGCGAGAAGGTGGCCCGTGTTTCTTCGTGGGTAGGCTTGCCATGAATGACGACGGTATATCCTTCGGCCCCAATCTTTTCGGCACGGTTCCAAACCTTTTCCACAAACGGGCAGGTGGTCTCGTAATACTCGGGGTCTATACCCAAGCTGCGTATCTTGTCTTCAATTTCTACAGTAGTGCCGAATGCGGGTATGATGATGACGTCGGCGGGTGTGATGTCGTCCCACTGCATCAACATCCTGCCCTTGGTGTCCATGAGGAATTGCACACCGGCGGCCTGCAAATCGGCATTCACGCCGGGATTGTGAATCATTTCGCTGAGGAGGAAAATGCGCTTGCCGGGATTCTCGGCCACCGCCCTAAAGGCAATTTCGATGGCGTTCTCTACCCCATAACAAAACCCGAAGTGGCGCGCCAGCAGCACCTTGAGGTTGCCCAGCACCAACTCGGTGGGCGCATAGTCCTTCTTCATGCGGTCGGCCGCCTTGCGCTTTTCCTTAATCGCACTTATCATCGGACTCCTGTACCACTCCGGAACATCAAAAGATTTCATAGCGGGGCAAAATTACCGATTCGGCATTTACCGAGCTTCCATGCGGTGGTAAGGTAAGCGTTTAAAAAACCAAATCATTTTAAATCAAGGCTTGGAATATAGATACCTTTAATACCCGAATAGCGGGAGGCAAGCATTAAGTAGGCAACTTTGAGCCCGCAATACGCTGTTTCCCAAGCCCATGGCGAATTGACTACAAAACCGGACTCACACCACAATGGAACCCATACTGCAAGCAAGCGGCCTGAGCAAGACTTTCAAGACTCACAAAGCCGTTCAGGATATCGACTTCACCATTGAGCGCGGCCAAGTGTACGGGCTGTTGGGGCAAAACGGAGCCGGCAAGAGCACATTGATAAGGATGCTGCTGGGGCTGATATTTCCCGACTGCGGCACCATCCGGTATTTTGGAGAGGAATTCCACACCCGCAACCGCCAACCCCTGCGCCACGTGGGCGCCATCATTGAGCGGCCCGATATGTACAACTACCTGAGCGGGCTCGACAACCTGAAAATCTTTGCCGCCCTCAGCCGTCAGGCCATCCCCATAAAGCGGATGTATGAAGTGTTGGAAATCGTGGGGCTGTCGGGGCGGGAGAAAGACAAGGTCAAGGCCTACTCGCTGGGCATGAAGCAACGCTTGGGGCTGGCCATAGCGTTGATTCACAATCCCGAACTGCTCATACTGGACGAGCCCACCAACGGCATGGACCCCCAAGGCATATCGGACATGCGGGAACTCATCCTGCGGTTGAGCCGGGAAGAAAAGAAGACCATTTTACTCTCCTCGCACCTGCTACACGAGGTAGAACAGATTGCCACCCACACCCTGATACTGCACAAAGGGCGGAAAATCAAGGAAGGCTGCGTGAAAGACATCATCAATCCCGATGAGAACATCGTGGAAATAGACCTGCTACCCTACCCCGCGTTGGTGGATGACATCAGGCAGGCACCGTGGTTTGGGCATGTCACCCATTGCACGCCCACCAAAATCACGCTCACCATCCACAAAGACCACATTCCCGACATCAACAACCATCTCGTTGCCATGGGGGTGCGGGTGACGGGCATCAACGCCAAGAACTCCTTGGAACACTACTTCTTAAACCTGACCAATGATTAAGCTGCTCTATATAGAACTTTACAAGATTTTTCGCCGTCCCCGAACTTATATCAGCTTCGGCATGGTAGCGGCCATAGCCTTGCTCATCCAGTTTGCCATGACCAGCGGGGGTAAGGATTTTCTGGCCTTCGGGATGCAGGGTATCAGCGAGCAATTCACGTTTGAGGGCAAGATTCTGAATGGCTATCTCGTGGCCTACATCATCCTGCAATCGCTGCTCATCCACATACCGCTGCTCATAGCCCTAGTGGGTGGCGACGCGCTGGCGGGGGAGGCCAATATGGGCACCCTGCGGTTGGTCCTGACCCGGCCCATCAGTCGCGCGCAATTGGTGCTCATCAAGTTTTGTGCGGGCATCATCTATGCCTTGGCTCTCATCATTTGGCTGGCCGTGGTGGCCTTGTTCATGTCGTTGTTGTTCTTTGGAGCCGGCGACATGATCAACATGAAGAGCGACACCTTCATCCTATTACTAAAGGACGACATCATGTGGCGCTATTTCTTGGCGTTCGGGTTTGCGGCCGTAGCCATGACCACCATCGTATCGCTTTCTATATTCCTATCCGCATTTGCAGAGAACGCAATCGGCCCTATCATGACCACCATGGCCATAGTGGTGGTGCTTACCATATTGTCCAATTTGGAGCTACCGTTGTTCAATCTCGTCAAGCCTTACCTGTTCACTACCCACATGATAGGTTGGAAGGGTTTTTTCGATGACCCGGTGCCCTACAAGGCCATTGGTAGGTCGGCATTGGTATTGTTCTCCTATACCGTTGGTTTCTTGGTATTGACGATAACCTATTTCAACAAAAAAGACATCAAATCATGAGGAAATACAGAATATGCTGCTTGGCAGTGGCAATGCTTGCAAGCACACTGAGTCGAGCCCAAACCGCCGACGAACTGTTTGCATCGCTGCGGACAAAAATCTTGCAGGTGACCGACTATGAGGCAAGGGTGAATATGAAGATAGACGTGACCTACATGCGGGTACCGCTACTCAAAGGCACGTTATATTTTAAGGCACCCGACAAGATGAAGCTGGAACGCAACGGTGGCGTGTCCATCCTGCCCCGCAAGAATGTGAAGCTTACCCTCAGCAACTTGATTCCAACGGGCAAGGTGACCATCATCGATATGGGGGCAGCGGCCTACAATGGCAAGAAAGTGAGGATATTGAAAGTGGTGCCCGACGATGAAAAGAGCACTATTGTCCTCACCAAAATTTGGGTGGATGAAGCCCGATTGCTCGTGGTGCATGCCGAGACCACCACCTACAGCGACGGCAGTTTGGTGATGGATTTGGACTACGACAAATATGCCGCCTATGCCCTACCCGACCGTATCAAGATTTTCATGGACTTGAAAGATTACAAGCTGCCTAAGAGCGTGACCATGGACTACGACAACGCCACGCCCACCCCACCCGACCCCAAGCAGGACAAGCCCAAGAAAGGCACCATTGAAATCAAGTACCTCGACTATAAAATCAATCAAGGACTGCCGGACAGCAGATTTGAGTAGGCTGCGTAGAGTCGGAAGAGGTTTTTTGATGGATCGGATTGTAGGCAACGACACCGCCTGCCCAATCGTCAATTATCCTCGATGCAGTAATAATCGGTATATTTTCACGTTATCAAGTTCATGAAGGCAGGTTGGTTGGTACCGGTATTTATGTTGGGTTTGACTGCCCATGCACAAAACATCTATACCGCCGCAGGTACCGGCACAGCAGGATATTCAGGAGACGGCGGTGCGGCAACCGGTGCCATGCTCAACCAACCCTTCGGTGTGGCAGCCGATGCAAAGGGCAATCTGTATATTGCCGACCGCAACAACAACCGCATCCGCAAAATTGATGCATCGGGCACGATTACAACGGTTGCCGGTAATGGCACCGGTGGCTATGGAGGGGACGGTGCCGCCGCAACTGGGGCCATGATCAACAACATTACGGGCGTGGCAGTAGACAAAAACGGCATCCTCTACATTGCCGACAAATCGAACAACCGCATACGGAAGGTGGACACCTTCGGCATCATAACCACCATAGCCGGCACGGGCGCGGCGGCCTATG
>CAIVHI010000297.1 GCA_903905685.1 uncultured Bacteroidota bacterium
ATCGGTACGGCCAAACCTTCCCCCGAAGAACTGTCGATGGTACGTCACCATTTTATAGATGAATTTCCCGTATCGCAAAATCTAACCGCCGCCGACTTTCAAAGGCTGGCCGACGGCTACCTCAAGGAAATTTTCTCGACCCGCGAAACCGCCATAATTTGTGGCGGAACCGGACTCTACCTTAAAGCATTGTGCGACGGGCTTGATGAAATGCCGGAAGTGAATGCGGAAGTAAAGTCCTCATTGGAAGCCGAGTACAAGGCTTTGGGTATGGCGTGGCTCCAAGCCCGCGTTGCGGAAGAGGACCCCGAGTTTTGGGCCTCGGGTGAAGTGCAAAATCCCTCACGGATGTTGCGGGCATTGAGTTTCAAACGCAGTTCGGGTACGAGTATTATCGCTTTCCGCACCAACAGTAGCCGCGCCCACGAATTCGACATTGTGAAATACGGCCTGCTTGTGCCACGGGAGGCGCTCTACGCCCGCATCAACACCCGTGTAGACCGCATGATAGCCGGTGGCCTATTCGAAGAGGCCGCCGGCCTATATCATCTGCGTCACCTCAAAAATCTGCAAACCGTGGGCTACACCGAAATCTTCGACTACCTAGACGGCAAGACCGATAAAACTCGGGCCATAGAGCTCATCAAACAGCATACAAGGCACTACGCAAAACGACAAATGACCTGGTTTGGCAGAGACAAGGACATAACCTGGCTAGACACCACTACGGTAGCCTTGGCGGAAACGATTTTGAAAAGGATACCTACACTTTAGAGCACACCAATCAAATTCGACATGGACATCAAAGCCCTGATAGACGACAAATCGATATCACCCAAGGACAAGAACATGCAAATAGCCACTGCGATATTGGACGGACGTATCACATCAGCCACGCTGCTTGCTTTTGCCCAAAAAGCCAAGGCTCCGGTGAAGGCTACCTGCATAGAGGCCATGGAGTTTGCCACGCAAACCAACCCTGCGATTACGGGTGCCGAAGTGCTCGATTTCGTACTGGCCAACCTACAGGACAAGGCACCGCGCGTGAAATGGGAATGCGGCAAGGTTGTGGCCAACACCATCCACCTGCACCCCAACCACCTCGAAAAAGCCATTAACAACGTGCTCATCAACACCACCGATGCCGGCACCGTAGTAAGGTGGAGTGCCGCGACCGCTTTTGCAAGGATATTAGCCATGAAAACGCCACACAATGAAACTTTGGTACCCGCCTTGCAGAACGTGATGAACAACGAGGAGAAGAACAGCATCAAGAAGATTTATGCGGCTGCGTTCAAGAAATTAGGCGTTTCGGGGCGGTAGGGAATGGGGAAGTAGGTAGCAACCTTAATTGGTTGGCAATCAGAAAGTCGCGATTTTGCCCGTCCTTTATCGGAAAGGCCCACTTTTTTCTTGCATGCCTTTTTGGCTTTTTTTACTTCTACAACTCGTAAACAAAGTATAGTTTAGCACTTCTAAATGGCGGATTGCATTAAAACCATAGATAAGATAAAGCCAAGCATCGCTCTAGTTTGCGTGTTGGAACGGGGCTCTTTCGTCGCACAGGGGAGCGGTTTTGTTTTTTCGGAAAATCGATTGGTAACCTGTTACCATGTTGTTTCCGACTTTGTGAAGGGAAGTGCAAACAAAATATTGCTCACTTTTGCCAACTCCTTGAGCAATGGCGGTTTGCCAATAGTAGCAACCGTAGATATTATTCACGAGTCAAATGATATCGCGGTATTAAAATTCAATGACAAGTCAAGATTGCCGATTCCTACCTTTAACGGAGAGGTAAAAGAAGGGTTGAGTGTCATATTTTCGGGATTCCCCTTGGGATTGCGTGCACTTACTACGCATCAGGGTATCATTTCTTCAATTACCATTGATTCCGCCGGAGCAAAGCGATACTTAATTGACGGCACGGTGAATACAGGAAACAGTGGGTGTCCGCTCATGACGATTGACGGTGAATTAATAGGAATAATAAATGCGACTCGAAGAGAGGATAGGGATTTGTTGAACCAAGTGGCCGAACTTTCAGAAGATGAGAACCATTTGGTACTTCACGGCATTGATTTGATAAAGGTTTATCAAGCTATAATCAAGAATCTCCAATTGGGAATCGGGTATGCCGTGCCTTGCAGCTACATACCCCGAAATTAAGGTAAACTTATGGAAAAATACTTCTACGGATTAAAGGGACACCCCATTGGCTTCATCAAGGCCGAAACGGTCTATGATTTGTATGGTAAGGCCCTCGGTTGGGTTGATGGGCTTTCCGTTTATGGCAAGACCGGGACTTTTGTGGGTAGGCTATACGTTGTTGGAGAAAATCATTACATATTGAAGTTCATCCTTGATTTGCAACCCCTTCCGCTTCAACCCAGAGAAATCCCCAATTTGTCGCCAGTGGAATTCGAAATTAGGCATGTCGAAAATATCGACCCGATTGAAGTACCGCCGGGATATGTGGATAGTTTTCAGTCCTCATAACAGCAAACCTCCTTTTCACGACAACACCGTTGGTGTCCTTGCAACTCGGTGAGCTACTGCCCCATATGCCTACTTTTGGCCCCTCCCCAACTGTTTCCGGGGTGTCGCCTCTCCCTCCAATCCCCCGTCATCCGCACCCACATTAGGTTTCAACGGTTATCCACAGGGGTGTTTATTTCTATTTTTCATGGGGTTGGTCGATTCCGGTACCTTAGCATCCCGCTTTTAGACAACGCAGTAAAAACGCATCTCCCATGAAAACAAATTCAGCCAACAAGGGCCTCACTTTCAAGAGGTTCTACACAAAGGACTCCGGCAGTCCGTTTGACTTGTTCGAATACGAGCACCGCACTTCGGTGATTCGCAACCCGACAGGCGAAAAAGTATTTGAAATGACTGATGTGGAGGTGCCTGCACAGTGGTCTCAGATAGCTACAGACATCTTGGCGCAAAAGTATTTCCGCAAAGCCGGCGTGCCACGTCCGGATGGCACTACGGGTAGTGAGACCTCTATAAAGCAGGTAGCGCACCGACTGGCGGGCTGCTGGCGCTTGTGGGGCGAAAAATACGGCTACTTCGCTACCGCCAACGATGCCCAAATTTTTTATGACGAATTGATATACAGTATATTATCGCAAAACTGTGCGCCTAACAGCCCGCAGTGGTTCAATACCGGACTTCATTCCAGCTATGGTATAGATGGCAAGGCGCAGGGACATTTTTATGTTGACCCCACCACAGGCAACTTGGAACGTTCGAAGAACGCCTATGAACGCCCGCAACCCCATGCTTGTTTTATATTGAGTGTGGAGGACGACTTGGTGAACGACGGCGGCATCATGGATTTGTGGGTGCGCGAAGCCCGCATCTTCAAATATGGCTCGGGCGTGGGCACCAACTATTCCAACATCCGCGCCGAAGGCGAGAAATTGAGCGGAGGCGGCACGTCAAGCGGCCTGATGAGCTTCCTGAAAATAGGCGACCGTGCTGCGGGTGCCATCAAAAGCGGTGGCACCACCCGCCGTGCCGCCAAAATGGTATGCCTCGATTTGGACCACCCCGAAGTGGAAAGCTTTATAGACTGGAAAGTAGAAGAAGAAAAGAAGGTGGCTGCGCTGATAGCCGCCGGCTATGCGTCGGACTATGAAGGCGAAGCCTATAAAACCGTATCGGGCCAAAATAGCAACAACTCGGTGCGGGTGCCTAACCTGTTTTTCAAAAACCTGCTGAATAACGAGAATTGGGACATGACGGCGCGTAGCACCGGCAAGGTGATGAAGAGCACCCCTGCCCGCGCCTTATGGGATAAAATTTCGTATGCCGCATGGCGTTGCGCCGACCCCGGCACCCAATATGACACCACCATCAATGAGTGGCACACGTGCCCCGAAGGCGGCAAAATAAGGGCCTCCAACCCCTGCTCCGAATATATGTTCCTCGACAACACCGCCTGCAACCTAGCGTCATTGAACTTGAGGAAGTTCCACAATGAAGAAACCGGAGTGTTCGACGTGGCCGGCTATGAATATATGTGCCGCCTCTGGACGGTGGTGCTCGAAGTATCGGTACTCATGGCGCAATTCCCCTCGCCCGAAGTAGCCCAACTGAGCTACGATTACCGCACCTTGGGTCTGGGCTTTGCCAACTTGGGCAGCTTGCTTATGGTGAAAGGCATTGCCTACGATAGCGAAGAAGGCCGCGCCATTGCGGGCTCCCTCTCTGCTATCATGACCGGCGTTGCCTATAAAACATCTGCGGAAATGGCGCAACATCTGGGAACCTTCCCCAAGTATGCCGAAAACCGCGAACATATGTTGCGCGTGATGCGCAACCACCGTGCAGCTGCCTATGATGCTGCCGATGCATATGATGGATTGGAAATCAAGCCCAACGGTATCAGTGCCAAGTATTGCCCCGACTACCTGCTCACCGCCGCCACCCACGCTTGGGACGATGCAGTGCGCTTGGGCGAAAAATACGGCTACCGCAATGCACAGGCCACCGTTATTGCACCAACCGGCACCATCGGTTTGGTGATGGATTGCGATACCACGGGCGTGGAACCCGATTTCGCACTCGTGAAGTTCAAAAAGCTTTCAGGTGGGGGGTATTTCAAAATCATCAACCAATCCATTCCCGCGTCATTACGCAAAATGGGCTACAAGCCCGACCAAATTGACGCTATCGTAAAATATGCGAAAGGTCACGGCACACTTGCAGGTGCACCGGGCGTGAATCCGCAGACGCTGAGCGAAAAAGGCCTGATAGCCTCCGAAATAGCCAAATTGGACAAAGCGGCCGACAGCGCTTTTGAGATAGGATTTGTATTTAATGTGTATACGCTTGGTGAAGAATGCCTGCAAAGGCTGGGCTTTACCCCGGAGCAATATTTCAATCAAGAATTCAACCTGCTTGAAGCACTCGGCTTTACCGATGCGGAAATTGATGCCGCCAACGACTACGTGTGCGGAACGATGACTGTGGAAGGGGCCCCATTCCTGAAGCACGAGCACCTTTCGGTTTTCGACTGTGCCAATACTTGCGGCAAGAAAGGCAAGCGATTCATTCATGCCCATGGCCACATTAAGATGATGGCTGCGGTGCAACCCTTCATCAGCGGAGCCATCTCCAAGACCATCAACCTGCCCAACGACGCGACTGTTGATGAAATCAAGGATTGCTACATGTTGAGCTGGGAAATGGGCCTTAAAGCCTGTGCCCTGTATCGCGACGGCTCTAAATTGAGTCAGCCGTTGAGCAACAAGAGCGACAAGAAGAAGAAAGAAGAAACAAAGGAAGAGGCACCAGCGCCGGTTGCCGAAATGAAACACGATGCCACGCAACTTACGGTGAAAGAACTGCTCGACGAGGTGAATCGCCGCGTACAAGATAGTCCGGACACGCAACTGAAGCGCGAACTGAGCCGTATAGTGGAACGCAAACAGCTACCGGCAAAACGCAGGGGCTACACCATAAAGGGCAAAGTGGGCGGCCAAGCCCTGTTTTTGAGGACTGGTGAATATGGCGATGGCACCCTTGGTGAGATCTTTATTGACATGGCCAAAGAGGGTGCTACCATGCGCAGCCTGCTCAATAGCTTTGCAATAGCCATCAGCGTAGGTCTGCAATATGGCGTTCCCTTGGAGGAATATGTGGACAAATTCATCTTCAGCCGCTTCGAACCATCGGGTCCCGTCGATCATCCGAACATCAAGAATGCCACTTCGGTGCTCGACTACATCTTCCGTTTGTTGGCTTACGAATACCTGGACCGCGACGACTTGGTGCATGTGCCCGACCCGGAGCGTAAAACCGCATCGCAGGAGTCGGCAGAATTGCGCCAACTGCAGGACCTGCAACAGGTTAAGATTGCAACGCCCAAAACGGTTTTGCAAAAAGCGAAAGCCATAGCGCCTACGCCTGCAATGGCCTCCA
Source organism: uncultured Bacteroidota bacterium (assembly GCA_903905685.1). GTDB lineage: Bacteria > Bacteroidota > Bacteroidia > Chitinophagales > Chitinophagaceae > CAIYTT01. Next base: position 5,932 of record CAIVHI010000297.1, read on the forward strand.
CCAGTGCCGAGGTGAAGAAGCTGATGGGCACTAGCGCCGACGCTCCTGCTTGCCGCGCCTGCGGAAACATCACCCAGCGCAACGGCACCTGCTACATGTGCCTCAACTGCGGCACCACCACGGGTTGCAGCTAGGCGGAGGAATAATATACGGACTTAAAATCAGCAAGCCTCGGTTACCACATTGGTCGCCGAGGCTTGCTTGCGAAAATCAAAAAATAAGAAAGTCGATATGAGTACCGTTTCTCCACCCTTGGTATACTGGCAATAAACTGTTCACCGTCAACATCAATTTTGACGGCTTCGGTGGCCAACATATATTGGAGGCTTGATGTTATCAGCAAATTCTGAAATATTTATATCTGCATATTCAATTTGTTCACGGGTCAGACCGGTTTTAATACCAATATAATTGCACATAGCCACCTTTTAGTGACTTAAACTCTCGGTAGCGGCCAAATACACCTTGAATTTTTCCTCACTATTCTCGCCTGTCCCAACTATGTCCAACGCAACATTCAAGTACCGTCATAAAATTAAAAACATTTTACCTATTTTATCGCATTTTTTTACCACTATCTCCCGTTCCTCATCGCTGCATGTACCGGCGCGAATAAGGTCATATCGAACACATACCTTTATTTGCGAAGCCACTCGACAATGGCACCTGGTACAACAGCACAACGGTCCACATCTGACAAATTTCCATAAAAATTAGCAATCTCCATGACGCAATTGAACCAATGAGTCGCCCTTCTGCGCGGGCACTTACCCACCCAATTTTTAGGAAGTCTACGCACTCTCCATCCCAAAAAAACGGTGCCCCAAACATGGG
>CAIVHI010000298.1 GCA_903905685.1 uncultured Bacteroidota bacterium
CGGGTGTCACGACACTTGCGCTCGATAAGATGGCCGAGCAATACATTCGGGACAACGGTGGTGTTCCGTCATTCAAGGGTTATGGGGGATTTCCATTTTCTTTGTGCATCTCTGTAAATGAGGTTGTGGTTCATGGGTTTCCAAGTGAATATGAATTGAAAGATGGCGATATCGTTTCTGTAGATTGCGGTGTTTACAAGAACAGCTATCACGGAGATTCTGCCTATACGTTTGCAATAGGGAATGTGGCGCCCGAATGGATGAAGCTTTTGCGAGTTACCAAGGAATCGTTGTTTATGGGTATAGAGCAGGCTCGTGAAAGCAATAGGGTAGGCGATATATCGTATGCTGTTGAGCACCATACTCATGGGTTGCATGGTTATGGCGTTGTTCGCGATTTGGTTGGGCACGGCGTGGGTCGCAATCTACACGAAGACCCCCAAGTTCCGAACTACGGTCGGCGGGGCGACGGCAAGAAGCTTAAGGAGGGTATGGTTATTGCCATTGAGCCGATGATTAACCTCGGCACCCGCGAAGTACTTACCCGCTCCGACAAATGGACGATTGCTACTATTGATGGCAAGGCTTCGGCGCACTTTGAACACACTGTCGCGGTGCGCAAGCACAAAGGAGAACCCTTGTCGGATTTCGGCATCATAGAACGTGCTGAGGCCTCCAACTCTGAGTTGACTAAGGTATAGCGCTTTTGTTGCGCGTTTGCTCTTAATGGCTCTGATATGGCTTTTGTGGTTATTTTGCCTTGGATTTGATTTCCCCAGGTACGTTCATAGTCCGTTTATGGCTTCGTTGACATAAGGCGAAGTTTATGGTTTGTGTTGCCCTTTGTGAGGGATAAATTGGTGCATTATCGAGCGATAATGCAATTGCACGAAATCGTCCTCGGCAATATTGCTGGCGTTGCATTTTGGGCCCGAAGCCGGGGGGTATAAGATCAAGGAATAACACGTAATTAACATGAAAAATATTTAAGTAACTGGACGAAGACTTAACAATGTGGCGATGTGTGATGCCTTCGGCATCTGGGACACTGCGGGGGCGTCAAAGTCTGTAAGCATGGGATGCCTTACGCATAGTCCAGGATGCACCGAGCTATTTGGGGTTGAGTGTAATAGTTTTTCTACCGCTTGTGCTGCGCTGCTTTTTTCTCTTTCAATTTTGCATAGTATTCGGGCGTTACGTTGTACCCCAATCCTTTGGCTACATCGGCATAATAGACGGCAAGTGAGTCGTTGCCCTTGCCGTCGTAGGCTACGCATAGGTTGTAAGAGGCCGATTGCTGGACATCTTTGGCTTTCGACGTCATGGCAGTGAGCCAATCGCCTATTGCCGCATCGGTATTACCGAGGCTGAACTTTGCTACACCCCGATAGAAATAGTAGAACCCGTTCGATGAGTTCAGCTTCACCAGTACGCCGTAAAGGTTGATGGCGGGCACATATTGCTTATTCTGCACCCAACTAAAGCCCATCTCGGCCAGCCTTTTCTCGGTGCCGGGGTTTTCCTTGTAGGAGAGGATGAAGTTGCGGAATGCCCGCAAAGTGTCGCCGGAGCGAATTTGCATGACGCAGGAATCGAAATGGCCTGATTTGCCACCCTTTATCGGTATACCTCCTGCCACTGGCATAGCCGGCGGTACCCCATTGGCTCCTCGTGTTGCCCCCTGCGGCATGGCTCCCGCAATAGCAGGATTGAGCTGTGCCGCCATTTCGAAATCGCGCGCTGCAGCCGCTGAATCACCAATCAGGGAATAGGCCAATGCACGGTCGGCATAGGTTTTATACACATTGTTTTGGTAGCCCATCGACATGGTGAAGGCGTCCACCGCTTTCCGATATTCCTTCTTTTGGACATAAATGTTGCCCACATTGTCGCAAATCTTCGCGTCGGCGGCGTGCAGCATCGTCAGCACGCCGTAGTTGTCGAGTGCTTTGTCCAGTTCCCCGATACTGAGGTAGTAGTTTCCCAGCCATTTGTAAGATAGCAATGCACGCATTGGGTATTTCTCGATGGCGTCGGAAAGTAGTGTCTCAGAGTCGTGCCAAGCATTGGTGCGGTCTTGGCACAGCCATCCAAAGAATCCCGTTACGAGCACCAAAAAGCCATACACGATAAATTTGAAGTCGGGCAGGCGTTGAAGCAGGCGGTATAGGAAGTAGACCACTGCAAACGTCCAGCCTGTATAGGCCACATAAGAATATCTATCGGCCATGATGGCGGCTCCGCAGGATATGAATTGTAGCACGAACACCAAGTTGGCGAACAGGAACGCAAAAGCGAAAATGCCCATGCGGAGGTCTAGGCCGTAGTTGGCCGGATTAAACGGCAAGGTTTTACCGATAGCCCCTTCGGCCGCAATAGGTTTGGCGGCTTCCTGTTTTGGTAGGATGGCTGTACCCTTGGCGGGTTTCTTATCACGTAGGGTATTCTTACGTTGCGTCCGATAAAGGAGTGCAATCACCACCGTGGGCAGCAGCACCGCAATGGCGGGTGCTGCATAGTAAATGCCCGGTAGGTAGCCGTCTATATACCGGTAAGGGTAGGGGTAAAAGGTGGAAAGGTAGGTGGGATTGAAGAATTTGGAAATATACATGTCGAAGCCGTAAGATGCATACATCACGCGTTCTGCAATGGTCAATTTGTTGAAGTCGGCAATGGCGCCGGTTGCATTTTGGGTATAGTAGGCTCCGCCACCGCAAATGAGCGATATCAGGAAGAACAGCACCTTGTCGGTAATCACTGAGGCATCCCACCGGCGCTGCAACAGGAAGTCGACGCAAATAAGGGATAGTGGAAATACCACCGCCATGGGTTTGGACAGGCAGGAGGCGATGAACAGTACGGTGGTGGCTAGGTAC
>CAIVHI010000299.1 GCA_903905685.1 uncultured Bacteroidota bacterium
GGTCTATTTTGGAGATGCCCAAAATTTCCGGATTCGGAAAATAGGTGCCGACGGCAACCTGGTGACCGTTGCGGGCAACGGGACTTTGGGGTTGTGCTGCGACGGCATGCCGGCTACCGCAGCCGCCATAATGCAGCGCGGAATGGTGCTGGACGACTATGGAAACATCTTTGTAGCAGAAGACCAGGTGATACAGCGTATTGACGCAGTAACGGGCATCATCACCACGATTGCCGGCAACGATACCGTTTTTGTTGACGGCGGCGACGGCGGGCCCGCCACCGCCGCAACCATCGACTATGCCGAAGGCCAATTGGCATTCGACAGCCGCGGTAACCTCTATTTCGGGGAAGGGGGAAGGGTGCGCGAAATCAGCGCCACCGGCATCATCTCCACCGTGGCCGGAGACGGCTATTTGGGGTTCGCTGGGGATGGCGGCCCCGCCACGAATGCCGAAATAACCATCGTGTTCGGCATGGCCATGGGGGGTGGGGATATGCTTTATGTGTCCGACTATGACAACAACCGTGTGCGGGTTGTGAACATGCACTATGCAGCACCGACCTTTGCCGCAGGCGCGGTGCAGACGGCCTCTTTGTGTTCCGGCATGGCGGACAGCCTCAATGCGCTGCTGACGGTTGCGGATACCGATGCCACACAAACCCTCACCTGGAGCGTGGTGCTGCCACCCGCCCACGGCACCCTTGCGGCCGCCTGCACCCGAACGAGCACCGGCACCGCCACCACGCCCTACGGCATCTACTACCTGCCCGATGCCGGCTATACCGGAACCGACACCCTCGCCGTAGCCGTGACCAACGGCGTGCAGCACGACACCACCACCGTTTGCGCCACCGTGGGGAGCTGCGATACCTCGACCGCCACGCCGATGGTAAGCCCGATGAAGCCGTTCGCCGTTTATCCCAACCCGGCAGCCGGCCATTTCAAAATCGCATTTGCCGGTCAAGACACCGCCACCTTCACCCTGTTCGACGTAGAAGGCCGGCTTGTAGCCCAAAAAACACTCCGACCCGGCACAGCTCCGATAATGGTGGATTGTTCGATCCTGCCGCCGGGGTTGTACATTTACCGACTGGCGATGCCGGGGTTGGCGCCGCAGTCGGGGAAGTTGGTGGTGGAGAATTGAATCCACGCCGTTTCTCCCCTCGCAGGCATTGCAAATGCCGCGCTTACACCACTTCACGACCTAGCAGCAACGAGTACACGAACGGTGGGACCTAGGGCTACATCGGGGTCGGACGTACGGTTAGAGACACAGCCGGAGATATGGCTGGTCAGTTCCAAAACCTGCGGGGAATTGAAAATTCAGACAATTGGTTTTGCAAGTCCTATTGTATCGTTTCATTGGCAAGACAGACGATTTTCAAGCATTGGCTGCACTTTACACCGCATGTCCGGGTGCATTTCGAACGATGCCGAAGGTATCGCATGTCACCAAACAGTGAATGTCCAGGGTATGGATTGAAAAGACTTCCCAAAATATGGGCGCAGCCGTCCAACCACCCGTCTTCCCTAAGAGCCCGAGCCATAAACTTTCAATTAGTATTTCGTCAATTTCGATATAAAGCGAAGATTATCAATAAAAAACAGGTCGAAAAACTTGCAAATCCGATGCGTCGATTTTAGTTTTGGTTCCAAATTCAAAAACTAAAATTTATGAAGAAAAATTTCCGGTTCCAATCGGCACTTGGTGCAGCAGCGTTCGTTCTGGCCGTTGCCACTACCGGCAGCGTGTATACAAGCTGTACGAAGAGCTCCAATGCCACTCCTAAGGACACCCTTCCATCGGCCACCGTTGCGGCTACCTTGGGCAATATCGTGACCGGCAGCGGCGGCGGTACCGCCACTCAAGCCGAAGCCAATGCGTCGATGTACCAAAACATGTCGTGGCTGTGCGGCACCATCATCGACACCACCATTTCGGGCAATACCAACTCGGGCGGCATGACCATGAACTACTCCATGACCTATGCCGACTCGGCGTTCTGCTCTGGCGGCAACATCAACAAGGTGGATTTCTACATGAAGGCATTTAGCGATATGAGTACAACCGGCACTTACTACGGCATGGTCAGTACCATGTACATGTCGCTGGCAGGTCTGGACTCCGCTTCCACCAGCTACACCGTCAACCAATCGTCCACTTCCGTAGACACGGTTAAGACCACTTCGGGCTCCACAACCGCAAGCTACTACTTCAATATCAGCTACAGCGGCTCCAATATCATGATATCCAAAACCACTGCGCAAATCACTTCGGGCACGGCCTCTGTGAGCTATTCTTACAAAACATCTGCCGGCAATACCTACAACGAATCTGCCACTGTAAAATACATCGGCAACCTCCAGGCCGTACTTACGTTGGCCAACGGCTATACGTCTACCATCACTTGGTAATCTGCAACTTTTCAGGCTACTGATTAGAAAGGGGGTGCTCCAACCGGGCACCCCCTTTTTTTGAGGCCTCTATCCAAAAAAGCCTTCAACGTTTTCTGAAAGTATTTCACCCTACAACGCGAAATCTTCGTTAACTTTATTCATCCCAATAGGTGAAAAGCCGCTTCCGGGACTTCCGCAATATTAAGAACGTGACCATGTCAAAAACGATCCATTGTTCAATGCTTGTTCTCATGCTCTTGTGCACTGTTGCAGCCACGGCGCAGCAAGACAGCAACGCACATGGGCGTAGAAAGCCAAGGGGGTATGTGATAGCGGGGCTTGGGTCTGCCGTTCCATTTGGCAACTTCGCGTCAACCGGTTCTTCCTTCCAAGATGCAGCGGGTTCGCGTTATTTTGGCGCGAACAATGGAATTACGGCTTTTTTGGAGGCCGGTAGAAATATCAAGAACTCCAATTGGGGTTTTGCGATAAATGTCGCGTATACGGCAAACTCCGCCAAGTTGCAGGAATGGAACGGATATTGGGAACAGTACGAACCGGCCGGTAAAATCACGCAGACCACGGTGATGTTGGGCCTTTACCACACCATCCCCCTTTGGAGAAAAAAGCTGTCAATTGACTTAGAGGCATTTATGGGTCTTTCTTTGCTAAATACGCCTACCATGTATGCCAATTCGTATAAGTGGCCCTTTACGCAGCTCCCAACCACCGATTCGCTGGCACCGGTTTCCTCATCCTCCATCTCCTTTCAAGCCGCCGCCACGCTGAACTACTCCATTTCGAGGCATCTACGGTTATTCCTGCAACCCGAAATCAGGGTCGCATGGCATACCATGGCCATGGTCACTAAAACCTCCAGCGAATTTCCTGTGACGGGAACCGGGTATTCGAAAGGATATTATGCTACTTACAAGCAGGACGAATATCTGCAGACTGCCCAACAAGCCGTCTCCCATTTCAACCTCACGGCCGGTATGGGTTTCTGCTTTTAGCGTAGCCCATTGATGGTCCAGATAATCGACTGCCTGAGGAGTGTATAGGCGTGACTCGTTGGATTCGCCGAAAAATTACAACCTTCGAACCTTGGTACAAACCCAGCCGACCTTATGGCATCCAACAATTTCAATGCCGTTGCGCCCGTCTACGATGCCCTCGCAGGGCTGGTCTTCGGCAACACGCTGCAACGTGCCCAGAGGGCTGCACTGCCCTACGTACCGGCAGGAGCTCGGGTCTTGATGGTGGGTGGCGGCACCGGCAGGCTCCTTGCCGACTTATGCCGCCTCAACCCTGCCGGATTGCTCATTACGTATGTGGAACAATCGGACAAGATGATGCACCGCGCGCAAAAAAGGGCGGTGGGGAACAATGAAGTGGCCTTTATGCATACCCCCATCGAGGATGCCGCTATTGCCACCGAGGACTTCGATGTGGTCATCACGCCCTTCATTTTGGATTGCCTCTCAGAGCCCGTGCTGGGGGCGGTATGCACCAAGCTGGCCAAAAGTTTGAAACCCGGAGGCTTATGGCTGCACATAGATTTCTCGCTCTCGCCGCTTAGCCCGTGGTGGCAACACCTGCTCATGAAGATCATGTATGCCTTTTTCAGCATTACCGCCAAAATCGGCACCAGTAGGCTGTTTCCGTTAAATGCCTATTTCGCAGGGTTCACGGCTGTGGCAGCCCACAACTTCATGGCCGGATTCATCACGACGCAGATCTACCGAAAGGATTAGGCCATAGGATGCCGCGCAGGAATCCACCGCTTTCCGAGCCCTCGCATCCGCTACCTTTGCGCCATGGCGGGCATTTACCTACATATCCCTTTTTGCAGGCAGGCGTGTGTTTACTGCAATTTCCATTTCTCCACTTCCCAAAAATCGGTCCATACGGTTGTAGATGCCATGATACGGGAAATAACCCTGAAACGAGACCGACTGTTGGGCGAAACCATTGAGACGGTCTACATCGGAGGCGGCACCCCGTCATTGCTGCCACCGGCCACGATTTCCCGTTTTTGGAATGCCATCCAAGATGCGTTTCCCGACATCAACCTCTTGGAATTCACCTTGGAGGCCAATCCCGACGACCTCACCCCCGAATACCTCCAAGCGTTGCGCCGCACGCCGGTCAACCGCCTATCTATCGGCATCCAATCGTTCCGCGATGCCGATTTGAAATTCATGAACCGTGCACACCATGCAGGCCAGGCCCTAAGGGCCATACATGCCGCCCGCGATGCCGGATTCGAAAACCTCACCGCCGACCTCATTTACGGCCTACCGGATATGCCCCTTGCCGCTTGGCACGACAATCTGGATACGCTGTTGGAGCTCAACATTCCGCACTTTTCGGCCTATGCGCTCACCGTTGAGCCCAAGACCGCACTGCACCATGCCGTTGCCCAAAAGAAAGCCGCCCCTACCGATTCGGAGCATCAGGCTGAGGCATTTTTACTGCTTGCGCGGCGCAGTGCCGAAGCCGGCTACCAACAATATGAAATTTCGAATTTCGCCCTGCCAGGTCATTATGCCGTTCACAACACGGCTTATTGGTCGGGCAAAAAATACTTGGGGATTGGGCCATCGGCGCACTCGTTTGATGGGTATTCCCGGAGTTGGAACGTTGCCAACAACACATTGTATGCAGCAGCCCTATTGCAGCGAGGACAATTTGAGGAAACGACGGAGGTACTCACCCTGAGCGAACGCACCAACGAATACATCATGACCTCGCTGCGCACCATGTGGGGGCTGGATATAGACCGGGCTGAAGCCCTATCGGCAGGCGGTGCCAAATTGCAGATAGAGCGGAATGCACAACGCTACCTGGCCAACGGACACATGACCCAAGCGGGCAACATACTGACGTTAACCGACGAGGGCAAACTGTTTGCCGACGGCATAGCTTCCGACTTGTTTATTGATTGAACATGGGCACTTTCTTCCGCACAATCAAAGCCACCAACATGCCGAACAGGGCATCCATAATCAGGAATCCTGCAAAACCCATCAGCGTTTTTGACAGGCTGAATACACGGGATTCTGCAATCTGCTCATCAAATTTGTGCATGGCCTCCTCAATTTTGTCGTCGGGCCAATGCATGTTTTCCATGAAAGTGAGCGTGGCAGACTTCATCTGATCCATGAAATGTGGATTGATTGCCTTGAAATACAGGATGCTGTACAGAAAGTAGAGCACATTGGCCGCGAGAATCATGACGAAAATGGCGCCGAAAGTGTCCTTAAATTCCAAATAGCCCCCATTCGCCTTCCGGATTTGGGCGGCCAAGACACCCAGAATAACCAGATACAGGATGTAACCCACCGACCTCATAACATTGTATACGATGAAATTGCCGGCAAGCACCCCTACCCCCGTAAAGATGAGGATGTAGATCAGACCTATGAGCACCCCATATTTTAGGGCGATTTGGTTGCGTTGAGCCAAGGTTATGTTTTCCATATGTCTATTGGTTATTGATGAAAGCTTTATTGTTGTTGATGATTCCGTATACCCGTCCCGGCAACTCAAGACCCGCTGCGGGGTTGTTGCAGCCAAGCGTATAGCCACCGCTTTTGGAAAACGCCCGACTACCCGACGTGGAAAACAGCGTAAGGCAGGCGCACGCGCCTACCGCAATTTCGGCTGCATCCAGTCCGAAGATTTCGCGCGGCCTTACGGCCATGGCTTCCACGAGCCGCTCTTGCGAGATCCGCCCGCCCGTGCCGTTGAATACCAGCGCGAAGGCTGCTTCTTGGGTAGCCATACCTTCTCCCGCATATTCAAATTCGCGGGCCTTGGCATCGTGATCTTGGGGTTGGTGGTGCGAGGCTATGCAGTCAATCGTACCATCGGCAAGCCCATCCAGCAGTGCGTGCCGGTCGTCTTCGGTTCGCAGTGGTGGCGTTACTTTGTAGAGGCTGTTGTAAGTGCGCAGGGCTTCGTCGGTATAGGCCAAGTGGTAGGGAGTGACTGAGCAAGTTATGTTCAGGCCTTCGGTCTTGGCCGCCCTCACCATCTCCACCGCCCTCCGGCAACTGATGCCGGTAATGTGCAACCGCGACCCCGTGTAGCGCAGTAACTCTATGTCGCGGTGCAGCAGCAAGGTTTCGGCTATGTCGGGTATGCCCGGCATGCCGAGGGCCATGGCGGCAGTGCCCTCATGCATCAAGCCGCCCTTGGATAGTGCGGCATCTGCCGGAACCTCTATCAATATGCCGTGGAATGCCTTTAGGTATTCGAGCACTTTGAGTGCCAAGCCGGAGTTTTGTATGGGTAGCCGGCCATCGGTAAACGCCCGGGCACCGGCATGGTGCATGTCGAGCATCTCGGCAAGTTCCTTGCCTTCCGCGTTTTTCGAAGCCGCCCCGAGGGGGTGTAGGCTCACGATGTTGCCCCGCGATTTTTCTTTCACGAGGGCAATGACGCTCCGGTCTGCCATTACGGGCCGGGTATCGGGCGTGAGTAAAACGTCGGTATACCCTCCCGCCGCTGCGGCCGAGAGCCCGGAGTGGATGGTTTCCTTATGCTCAAATCCCGGCTCGCCATATCCTGCAAATACATCCACCCAACCGGGACTCACCATCAACCCGTCCATTGCTACCAAGTCATGACCCTGAGGGGCCGCAATATTTGGCGCAATCTCGCGGATAACCCCGTCCGAAATCAAGATATCGTTATGGCTGCCATGGAGAGGAGACCTCGAATCCACGATCAGAGCCTTGCTTATGAGCATGTTCATGGCTGAAATTTTTGCATCGGCAACAGCACCCGCAAACAGGTGTTAAAGGTATAGCGTAAAGTTGTGTCTGCAAAAAAGCAGGCCCCGGGCTGTGCATTACCCAAGGTCTGATGCATGACGCCGACATGCCTCACACCACGGTGAGTAGGGCGTAGGCATAGGTGAATCGGCCGCTCTCGGGAACCGAAAGCAGGATGCGGTGGCCGGGCTTCAGCTTGCCCGACGACATCAAGGCATCCAATGCCAGATATATGGAGGCGGAGCCCACGTTCCCAACGCTGTCCAGATTCATGAACCATTTTTCGCGGGGCAAGTGGATGCCGCGATCCAGAAGCGTTTGCTCCAATCCCGGTGCAAAGTAATAGGACGATATATGGGGCAGTAGAATGTCGATGCTTTCGGCTTGCACGTGGTGGCGACCCAAGGCCACTTCCACGCTCTCTGCACCCTTCACCAAGATGAATTCGTCAAGCAGCTTGGTATCCTGCTTAATGGCGAACACCGACTCTGTGAGCCATTCCTCGGTGCTGTAGTCGCTCCAAGGCTTGATAGAGCCATCGACCCGTTTATCGCCACCTGCATACATGCAAGTTTCGAGCTCGAATGCGTAAGACAGGGTTTCTATCCATTCTATACGCAAAGAGAGACCCGTACTCGAGGGTTCGTTTTGCAACAATAACGCGCCGGCGCCATCGGAGAGCATCCAGCGCAGGAAATCCTTTTTGAAGGCAACCACCGGCTTTTGCGACAAAGAGGCCAAGTGATCGGCCTCGGCATTGTATTTCTCGGCCTTCATCCACGACGATACCCGCTCGGACCCCGTGCAGATGCCGTTGCGGCTATTGCCCGATTTTACCGACATGAAGGCATACTTCATGGAGCTCATACCGGCACAACATATGCCCGATGCCGAGTTGAGCTCCATAGGCTTGTTCCGCAACAGGCCGTGAACCATGGATGCGTGAGACGGCAGGAGGGAATCGGGGGTGGAGGTGCCGCACGAGAGCAATTCCATTTGGGTGGCAGAAAAACGGTCGTCTAACAGGGATTGCACCGCCAGTGCCGTCATCTCGGCATTGTTGTGGGTGGCATTGCCGGCCTCATCCAATGCATAATGCCGACTTACTATACCGTTGTTCTTCAGTACCAATCTGCGGGCTTTGGATGCGGCATCGTTGATGCGCCCCAAGTAATCCTCCATCCTATCGTTGGAAACAGGATTGTTGGGGAGGAATTTCCCCGTTTTCGTGATATAAACATCGAACATGCTCGCCATTTGCCTATGCTACCCCTTGAAAATAGTTGCGATCCCTACTTATTTGCTTGATTTTTAACGGGAGCGTAATGACGTGCAAGATATACACAATTGGCGATATAAGCCATATAGCAAGAAATAAATATATATTAAACAACTTCAAAAGCATCGGCCTCGAATTTGGATGCCCCACAATGAGGCGTGCCCACTTGGCAAACAACTTGTTGCCCGTGCGGTCGGTAAGCACCAAGAAAGGCTTGATGCGCACCCCACCCCCTTCCACAATTTGAGGTTGCAGTAAATCATAATTTCCAGCCATCAGTGCAGCCAGTATCATGGCACCGAAACCCGAAGCACCTTCTACATCCTTCTGCGATACGCCGGGCAGCGGAAGGACACCCCAGTGCTTCTTCTTAATGCCGGAGAACATCCACCCCACAATGGTGATGACGCTGATGAGGTTGCCGGCCTGGTCTACCAACGCGATATTGCCCACCAATCTCGCACCGGCATCTTTTAGCATTGTTTTGACCTTTTCCTGCGCAATAATCCACATGTTCCTCGACCCATTGATGGTGACGACGCGAGTTTCTTTCAAAATGCACCTACCCTCGGCCGACTGCAGAAAGGAATTGGCCGGAATGGAGGGCGACAAATACCAAGTCTGGTAGAAGAACAGTACCAGGTCGTAACGTTGACCCAATACTTTGGGCGGAATCGGGTGCAGTGGTACCGGAGTTTGAAGGAAAGTCTCGGGGAACACGCCAAAAAAGGCATCTCGCGGCCACGGAAATGGGAAGGGTGTAACCGGCAGTATTTCATGAAAGGTTACCTCCACATTGCCCGATTGCAGGAGCGGCCGCACCACAGATTGGGCTATTTCCCGAAGTTGGCCCGTTTGGGTATAGTAGACTACAAGGACTTTCTTCATTCCCGTAAAAATAGGGATTAGCCCCAATATGGGGTTTGAAATAATCTTGATTCGGGTATTGCCGTACTACAGCCAACCACGTTTCCGAGCCGCAGCATCAGCCAATTCCGTCCAGTTGGTCACCAGCTCATGAACCGAAAGGAGCTCAGCTACCGAGTTCACGACATCGCTCGATTCGAACCCGTGCATCCGTCTAAAGCGGACGGATTGTGCACCTTCGGACTTAGAAAGTTTGCGGCCTCCGACATCGGTAACCAAGTCGTGGTGGAAAAACGAAGTTCGTTCGAAATCCTCCAAGCCGGCCGCCCGTGCCAGCACCAGTTGTGCAATCGTAGACTCCAGAAGGTCGGCACCACGCACCACCAGGTCTACCCCGAAATGCACATCGTCGGCCACCGAAGTGGTCTGATAGGCAGGAAACCCGTCTTTCTTTCTCACGACAAAATCGCGCATGGCTGCGGGTAGCGACAGGAGCTGCGGTTGGCCATGCACATCTAATACGTTTACGGGCGCGCAACCCTCAGTGTCTAGCCGCCAAGCTACGCCCGGCGTATCCAGCGGCAATTGCCGATGCCTGCATTTGCCGGGGTAACCACCATCGTTGCCCGACCAAAATATTTCGCTTCGCGAACACTTGCAGGCAAATAGGCGACCCGAAGCCTTCAGCCGTTCCAAAACATCGTTGTAAAGGGGTAGCCGCAGCATTTGCGACCAATTGGCTTCGAACTCGACCAAATTACGCGGGCCCATATCAACCGGGATTCTCAGGAATTCGATGGTTTCGAAAATATTGGCCACATAACGCGTGGCGGTGCGCTCCCTATCCATGTCGTCTACGCGCAGCATGACAGCCGCGCCGGTAGCGCGTGCCAAAGCGGTAGTTAGGGCAAAAGAGGCTATGTTCCCCATATGGAGATAGCCACTTGGAGTAGGCGCAATGCGGGTGAGTCGAAAATTGCTAACGGAAGCCATGGTGCAAGTATCTCCACCGCAATATGCCGCTTTTTAGCGTAACGACAAACCGACCGCCGACCCACTACGTAGGCACAGGGTTTCAAAATGGCGAGCCAAGGCACTGTTGAATGCCCTACGACTATCCTACCCCGACTCCCAAAATAGATATGCCCCAGTGAGACCCGACTAAAAGTGAACCCCGGTATATAGTAATCAAAATTAAATTGACCGTGCGAAAATCAATTTATTTATCTTTGCCAAAACATTAGATAAAAATGCGTTTCATCGTAACTTCGACTACCCTGCTGAAGAGTTTGCAGCAGATAAGCGGCATCATCAGCTCCAACACCGTATTGTCTGTATTGGAAGACTTCTTGGTGGAGTTGAAAGGCAACACCCTCACCCTGACCACCACCGACTTGGAAACCATGATGCGGGTGCACTTGGAGGTGATTGATGCCGAAGGCGAAGGAAAAATATGCATCCCTTCCAAAATCCTGTTGGAATACCTCAAGAATCTGCCCGAGCAGCCCATTACCTTCAATATCAATTTGCTCGAGTTGCAAGTGGAGATGTCGAGCAATGTAGGCAAGTACAACATAGGTGGTGAAAAGGCGGACGACTTCCCGAAGGAACCTGCGCCCGAAAACACAACGTCTTTCAGCATGGCATCGCTCACCCTGCTGGAATGCATCAACCGTACGTTGTTTGCCGTGAGTACCGACACCCTGCGCCCTGCAATGACCGGCGTATACTTCGAGATGGCTACCGACAGCCTGTCGTTCGTGGCTACCGATGCCCACCGCTTGGTTCAATTGCGCCGCAACGATGTGCCTTGCCCCATAGCCGACGGCTTCGTAGTTCCGAAAAAGCCGCTGCAACAGTTGAAGTCCACCTTATCGAGCGATGACTCCATGGTGCAGATTTCCTACAACCAGAGCCACCTGTTCGTATCGGGCGACCACCTGAGTTTGAGCTGCCGGTTGATTGATGCCCGTTTCCCCGACTACAAGGCCGTCATCCCGATAGACAACCCTTACAAGCTGAACGTAAATAGGCTGGACTTCATGAGCGCATTGCGCCGCGTGTCCATCTTCGCCAATAAGTCGACCAGCCAGGTAGTGCTGGACATCAACGGCAATTCCATGCAAATCAGCGCGCAAGACATCGACTTCTCTTACGAGGGTCGCGAAATGTTGAGCTGCCAGTACAGCGGAGAAGACATGAAGATTGCCTTCAATGCACGGCTCATGGTGGAATTGATTGCGAATTTGGACGGCGAAGAAGTGCGCATGGAATTGAGCAAACCGTCAAGGGCCGCAATTTTCCGCAACCTGGACAAGCCCGATACCGAGGACCTGCTGATGTTGATTATGCCGCTCATGGTGGGCATTTAAGCCCCGTTATGTCGTTTTTGCAAAACACTCCCAACAGGACTATTCCTTTTTCGCCATTGCATGAAGAAACTCATCGTCATCATCTTCTTCAGTTGGGTGTGCGGTTTTGCCGCCAAGGCTCAGTCTAAGGAGGAAAAAGCCATTCGCGCCATGCTCGACGCCCAGGCCGCAGCTTGGAATGCGGGCAGTGTAGATGGCTTTATGCAGGGCTACTGGGATAACGACAGCATGTTGTTCATCGGCTCCAAGGGCCCCCGCTACGGCTACCAAAAAACGCTGGAGCGCTATCAGGAAGCCTATCCTGACCCCGACCACATGGGCACGCTCACAACAGTACCCCTCAAAATAACCCGCCTATCGAAGGAATACTACTTCGTGGTAGGCCATTGGGAACTAAAGCGCAAAGCAGGAGACGTGGGCGGCTCTTACACCTTACTACTGAGGAAAATCAAGGGTAAGTGGGTGATAGTGTGCGACCATAGTAGTTGAGGCGCTTTCTACGGTGTGCATGGCAGATGCCACCATATTGGCCCATGCAGGTAGCATGTTGCCACCCCGCCCATAAAACAAGACGCGCCCGCAATTTTGGGGTATGAACAAAATACCCGCAGGCACCACCAAGAAAGATTTCGCAAAATTCCTGTATACCCGTCAGGAATTGCCAAACGCTGCAATAGCGCTCTCCGTAGGCGTTGAAGAATACACGGTGCGCAAGTGGGCGGCCGATGGCGCTTGGGACGGCATGAGGCAAGGCTTGAAAACCGGGGCCAAAAGCAATGTGGTGCGCCTCCACAAACTCTTGGAGGGACTATGCGAAAAAGTAGCGGCCGACCCTGAGCCCAACCCCAAGGACGTAGACCTCATCCTGAAATACTCGGCGGCAATCAAAAATTTGGAACCCGAGGTCGGCATTTGCGAAATCGTGGAAGTCGCAGAATTGTTCGTGCTCTGGTTGCGCACCCAAAACCTGGCTTTGGCCAAGCAGACCGCAGCCTTGCTTGACAAATTCATTGCTCTGAAAGTGAAGGAGAAAAAAGGGGAAATCCTTTGAGCACCCCCTAAACCTTCTTCTTGCGCCTCAAGAATGAAAAGAAACCGTGCTTTTGTTTGGGTGGCTCCACCACGCGTGCAGAAATGATATGTACATCGCCAAGGGGGCGATCAGAACGGTTGCGGCGAACGCTTGCAATCTTGTCAACGACCTCCATGCCCTCCAACACTTCGCCAAACACCGTATAGTCACCATCCAATTGCGGTGTGCCGCCTATGGTCTTGTAGATATCGCGTTGGGCCTGCGTGTAATGCAGACCTTTGTGCTGCACGTTATTGTCCAATTCGGCGTCCGAGCATTTCCTACCCTGCACAATGTAGAACTGGCATGCAGAGCCGGCTTTGTCGGGCGTATTGTTGCGGGCCACACCCAGGGCTCCACGTTTATGGATGTTCGAATCGTTGAACTCCGCAGGAACCGTGTATCCCAACCCACCCATGCCCAACATTTGGTCGGGCTTGGCATGGCGCGATGTGGAGTCGCCCCCCTGAATCATAAATTGGGGTATGACGCGGTGGAAGAGGATTCCATCATAATAATGTTCCTTCGCCAGCTTCACCATATTGGCCGTATTCTTAGGCGTATTGTCGTAGAGCATAATCAAGATGCGGCCCGAATCCGTAATCATCTCGAGTTTATTGGTTTGGGCAACTGCCGCAGCCGCGCAGCAGCACGCCAGCAAAATTGTAAATATGGCTCTTCTCATCATTTGGTACGCTTGCTGCAAAAATAAGGAAAAACAGATGCACACTTTCAGGCCATCGACATGGAAACAATTAGGACAGGAAATAGTCTGGTCCACCACATTAACGCTGAAATCCAGACGGGAAACAGCCCTCAGCGTGGCGCACCCTCCTCAATTTTTCCAAATTATGGGGTAATCATTGAAGGATAGGCATTCCCCGTTTATGGACTAGAGGCCAGAAGCATCGGCAAAGGCCGAATGTAAACCGAGACTCAATTCTCCCACCACCTCTTCCTGTAAATAGACACCCTGCGGATACGGATGTCTTTCACCGGGCGGTCGTTCTTATCCCGATCTACAGTAGCAATTTTGTCAACCACATCCATACCCCAAACCACCTCGCCAAACACCGTATAACGGCCGTCCAGTTTGGGCGTACCGCCTTTCATGCGGTACACTTGGCGTTGTTTTTCGGTAAAATGCCGCTTGTTCTTTTTTGAAATACTGTCCAGTTCCGGGTCGGTGTAGGTCTTGCCCACCACTATGTAGAACTGGCACGCAGAGCCCGCCTTGTCGGGCGTTGAATCTCGCGCTACACCCAGTGCGCCGCGCTTGTGGAAACACTCATCGTTGATTTCGGCAGGCACGAGGAAAGGCAAGTCGCCATTGCCCAGCACCGTGCCCGAGGCCGCATGCTTGGAGTCGGGGTCACCACCTTGAATGACGAAGTTCGGAATGACGCGGTGAAACAGCAGGCTGTCATAAAAATGCTCTTGTGCCCGTGCCACCATGTTGGCGGAGTTCAGCGGCGTGTTGTTGTACAGCTTCAATAGGATGTTGCCGTAGTCGGTCTCCACAAGGATTTTGGTGGTCTTGGCATACCCCAAAGTGGTAACCAACACCAAAACAAGCAAGGAAATTACTCTCTTCATATCTAATCGGTTGTATCATCGCCCGATTGAAGCTCTACACTGCAGTGCAAAGTCCGACTGATACCGCCAGCCCTTTTTGGTGTGTTCCCTTCCACTTGCCTCGCCACCAATATTCCACCAAAAAGCCGCAACTATATCCGGGCAGTTGTAAATGTAATGAAAATGATACTGAAACAGATGCAGCGCATCGCTTTGTAGAACCGCATCATTCTTTGCATATACGGCAACCTCTTCCAGTAGAGCAAGATATCGGTACTTTCCGCCGGAATCAAATGTCTTCAATTTCTCAATATCCGCCGCCCTAGCGCCACTATCACCACAAGAATACAACGCATCGCAAAGTGCAAAAAGCTCAACAAATTGACTATTCTCCGCAAAACGCCTAAAAACAGACACGAGGTTTTGAATCCTCGCAATTTTTTGCTGTTTCTTATAGACAATCAAAGCCCAAATAGCAGAAATAGGAACTGACATTAATGCGACAAACTTAATTATACTTCCAATTCCCATAAAAAAATATGATTTACCACATGAAATATCGCAATCCGATATAAAATTACCGAATTCGGATTTGTAAACCAAAACATCATCGAGTCTATACTCAAAATGAAATGGGCGGCCGGGAAAATTCCGGCCGCCCATTTCCA
>CAIVHI010000300.1 GCA_903905685.1 uncultured Bacteroidota bacterium
CGAAGGCCTACTCAAAACCGTAAATGCCCTTCATCAACTTTATATCGATAAACTTTCGGGTAAGGAAGACGCACGGTAGTATTTCCGTTCACCACGATGCCGGCTGCGAAATATCAAACGAGGCACAATATTTGCAGATATTTGTGCTCGTGAGGCGGTGTGGAATTCGCTCCCCGAAAAACAAGCTTGGTTGAATAGAATCCGGAAAAGGAGATGTCAGACGGTAAAAGCATATTGATAATAGATGACGAAAAAGACCTTTGCCTGTTGTTGAAGGATTATTTCGTAAGGAACAACTACAGCGTCCTTATAGCACACACCCTGCAAGGGGGGCTGCAACAACTCCATACCTTCAAACCCGACTTCCTGCTACTGGACAATAACCTGCCCGACGGCGCAGGATGGAACGCTGCTCCCCAACTCGCTGTGGAATATCCAACCCTGTTCATCCTCTTCATCAGCGCATTCCGCTTTTTGGCACCCGAAATGCCCGATGGCGCCTACTATGCGGTCATGGAGAAGCCCATTCGTTTTGCCGACTTGGACGTTCTGTTTGCCGAGAAAATGCTGCTTACTACCTGAAAGGTTGGCAAAGCTATGCCAACGTGCGGTCAGTCTACCAACGGAAAAACAATGGTGAACGCCGTGCCGCTGCCGGGGGTGGAAGCTACATTGGTTTGGGCCTTATGGGTTTGAAGGATATTGTGCGTAAACGTAAGCCCCAGCCCCACCCCGTTTCGCTTCTGGGTAAAAAACGGTTCAAAAAGGCGCCCCAAATTTTCTTCCGTTATTCCGCACCCATTGTCTGCAATGACAAGGACGCTTTTAGAGCCATCCCGATCCAAACTTACCGACAACCTACCGCCGTCCCCCTCGATAGCCTCGATGGCATTGGTCATTATATTGAGGATGGCAAGGTCGAGATTGGTTCGGTCGGCCAAGATGGTCATCGGCTCTTGCGACATCCGCAGGTCCAGTTTAATATGCTTCAAGGTAATGCGGTCGAGCACGGCCGACACCACGTCGTCCACAATGGATTGCAGGTAGTGTTTTACGGGCACATTGGATGATGGTCGGGAGGTATTCAGCAATTCGGTGATGAGGTCGCTGATGCGGTAGGTATTGCGCTGAACGATATCGAGGTAAAGTTGTGCGTGGTCTTCCTTTATGTCGCGCTGCAGCTGCTCGGTGGCCAGCGATATGTTGTTAAGAGGGTTGCGCACTTCATGGGCAATGGTTCGCAGCAAGCGGCCTGCCGCAGCCAGTTTCTCCGTCTGTATGGTCACCTTCTCCATGGTCTTGATATTGGTGATATCGTGAATGATACCCTGAAGGTTGCCGGCCTCATCATCTTCGAAAGACAAGGTCAACGTACAGATTTTTTTCTCGTTATTCTTCGTCCGCACATTCAGTTCCCGGTCATTCCACTCTGTAGGCACCCCGTAGGGCATTCGGTCGCCTTTTCGCTCCCCATCCAATAAATCGAACAGGTTCATGTTGAGGAATTCCTCTTTGGAATATCCCAACACCTGCTCCACGATGGGATTGACCTCGATGAAATCAAACTTTTCGTTGGTGACGAAAACCACGTCCTTCGATTTTTCAAAAATGGTCCTATACTTTCTTTCGTTGGTTTTTAGGGCTTTCAACGTGGCGTATCGGCCGAGGGCATACCTTACGCAACGCTCCATTTTCTCGGTGGTCAATTCGGTTTTCACCAAATAGTCTACTGCGCCGTATTGCATAGACTGGATGTCGATATTGTAATTGCCTTTACCGGTGAGCAGAACAATGGGCTCATCGCACATGGCATCTTGAGCCACCTTCAGGAAATCCAACCCGGTATTGGCACCCAGGCGATAATCTACCAAGTATAGATCGAATTCATGGTTCAGGAGGGCTTGCACCCCGAGGTCGAACCGGTTGCACCAACTGATGACGAACTGGTTTTGCGGAATGGATTGTAGGTAATCGCATGTAATGATGAAATCCTCCTCATCGTCGTCTATGACCAAGATTTTTTTGTCGAGGTAGTATTTGTTCATGCGTCCCGTTTTTTACTACCCGGCTGCGTTGCGGGCAGAATGATAGTGAAACAGGCACCCTGCTTGGGCACACCATCGGCATAGATAAGGCCATGATGGTATTCCACTATTTTTTTGCAGATGGCGAGACCTATTCCGCTACCGGGAAATTCCGATTTCCCGTGGAGCCTGAGGAACACCTGAAAAATCTTGGATGCATATTTTTCCTCGAACCCGATGCCGTTATCGCAAATCCGGATTTTGTAGTGGGGCACATGCTCGGGCAACCCTCGCTCCAGTTTTTCGGCATTCCCCAATTCTTGTGCCGAAACGCGAATGATCGGGGGTATTCCTGGCCGCCTGAATTTTATGGCGTTGTTGATGATATTCAAGAACAACTGCTTCATTTGCAAGTTGATGCCTTCAATGGTAGGCAAATCGGCAGCAACGATATGGGTTTGGGTTTCTTCAATCACCAGTTCCAAATCTGTCTTCACCATCCTCAAAACGGCTTTCAGGTTAACCGAGGAAAAAGGCTGTATGGTTTTGGAGATGCGCGAAAACTCCAATAGGTCGTTGATGAGTACCCGCATGTTTTCGGAGGCCGCTATGATGCGTTCCAAGTATTTCACACCATCTTGCTGCAGTACATCATTGTATTTGGCCGCCAGCCAACCACTGAACGTGGTGATTTTGCGCAACGGCTCCTGCAAATCGTGGCTGGCCACATAGGCAAACTCTTCGAGCTCCCGATTGGAGTTGTTGAGCTCTTCCACCATTTTATTCATATTGTGCACAATGGCGCGCTGTGCCGTGATGTCGCGAATGCTGCCTACCAATTTGGGCATGCCGTTGTTGAAGACCTTGCCAATGACGTGGATGTGCCTTATGGTGCCGGCCCTCGTCTCCACCCCCACTTCAATATCCATCAGGCCGGTGGCCTGCACGGCGGCGGCGGCAGTGTCAAACCGGTCTTTGTCGGCGGCAATTATTTGTTGGTCGAAGAAGCCTTTTTCCGGACCCTTGCCGCGGCTTTCCATTCCGAACATCCGGTATATACCGGGCGACCAATAGCACTCGCCGGTTTCGAAATACCATTCGAAGGTGCCAAAAGATTCATAATTGATTTGTTGGAGGAAGACCTCCCTTGTCTCGACCGACCAAAAGGGCGGCTCCACACTCGAGTGGTCGGGTAGCGCCATCAACATGTAGAACTTATTTGGCGGACCTTCGCCGACGTCGGCGGGCCCAACGTAGACGAATGCGGAATGCCGTTTGCCTGCCTTACCGGCAATATTGTAGATGACGTACTTGGTTCTTGCCAGGGGGTGGATTAACGAATCCTGGATTTGCGTCTTCAGCCTGATTTCACCCGCGTGGTCAAAAAGATGTGCGAGGCTCACGTTGCCATTAGCCAAGTCTTCATTCCGATAGCCGTAAAGCTTTTCCATCAAGCCATTGGCCCAGCAAATTCGGCCGCTTTCGGCCTCGATAAAGGCAACGGCCGCAGGTACGGAACCGCCGGCAAGCCGAAATTTTTCCGCCAGATCCACGCTCATGCTGCCGGCATCCGCTATGTCCCGCAACTGTCCAGACCCTTTTTTCATAGACCGTACCTATTGGTTTTTATTTGCCAGAATTGAATTCCTTGTATTGTTTCATCTTATTGTACAGGGTTTTCCTGTCTATATTCAGCAGGGCTGCGGCCTTGCTTTTGTTGTAGTCGGCCTGCTTCAATGCATCCAAGATAATCAGGTATTCGGCATCCAAGTTCGCTGTGCGGTACTTGGTTTCGAGGTTCTCCAAACTTTCCGCCCTAACGGTGGTGGTTCTTGCAGGCTGGGGAGTTGGAGGTTTATCGAAACTCAATTTATTGTAGTTACTGATTTCGAAAGGGAGGGTCTTAGCCTCCACCCATTCGCCATCGGTAAGCAACACCGCCCGTTTCACCACATTTTTGAGCTCCCTCAGATTTCCATACCAAACGTAAGACTTGAATATTTCTTCCACTTCCTTCGTAAACCCCTTCACCTTTTTGCCCAGCTCGGCATTGGTGAGGTCTAAGAAATGTTTGGAAAACAGCATGATGTCGGCCTTGCGGTCTCGTAGGGCGGGCACCTCTATACTGAACTCGTTGAAGCGGTGGTAAAGGTCTTCGCGAAACCGGCCCGCGCGGGCGGCATCCCACAAGCGTTCGTTGCCGGCAACCACTATTCGGAGGTCGAGGTCGATGTCTTTCACCCCTCCAACCCTCCGGATTTTACGTTCCTGCACCACCCGCAACAACGACACCTGGATTTCGTAGGACAGGTTGCTGATTTCGTCCAAAAATATGGTACCGCCATTGGCCAGCTCGAGGCTACCCATTTTTTGGGTGAGGGCACCGGTGAACGCGCCCTTTTCGTGTCCAAATAATTCGCTGGCGGCCAGTTCTTTAGACAGGGCACCACAGTCTATCGCAATGAACGGCTTGTCGGCACGGCGGCTTTTGAGGTGTATTTGGCGCGCAATGACTTCTTTGCCACTACCGCTTTCGCCATAAATGATGACACTATAGTTGGTGGGAGCCACGAGCGCTATCTGCTTCATGATTTGTGCCACCTCCGGCGCATTGCCAATGATGTAATTGTCGTCTGATGCCGGGCCGTGCGACATGGAAGACTTTGTACCGACGGCGGACTTTCCGATAATGCCGGGCGAATCCGGTTCGGGCTCCTGCGCAAGAGCATTCTTGATGGTGAGCAGGATTTCGTCGGGGTAAAGGGGCTTTGTAACATAATCGAACGCACCCAATTTCATGACTTCCACTGCGCTTTTCACGTCACTGTAGCCGGTAATGACGATAACGGGCATTCCGGAATGTATCTGTTTAACTTTTAGGAGCAGTTCCGCGCCCGTCATGTCGTCGAGCTTGAAGTCGAGGAGCAGGAGATTGGGGGTATTTTTCCTCACGGCATCAAGTGCTGCCCTGCCGCTATTGGCGCTGGAGGCATCAAAACCGTTACGGGTGAGGAACCTCACCAGCAGCAGACACATGTCGTTGTCGTCGTCTACAACTAAAACTTTGTCCATAGCACGATGGTTTGCAGCCATATATCTTTCACATCAATGGCGGATTAGGGAGACCTTTTTTCGATGCAAACCTGTTGTAAAGCTACGAATATATGTGGTCTACCACAAACTTCGTAGCGCATTATCCCACGCACGCTACTGCATTGGACGCACGGTTTGACCACCCTGCTTCTCCAATGTTTGGAAACCAAACACTATATGTAAAAGGAAAAACAAAACATTCGAAACAAAAAACTATACCGAGTTCTCAATGCACCTTACCGATTATCAGGAGATGGGTATTCGTCATAAACGATGGAGACCGCTGCGGCGGCGCCGAGCGGTCTCCAAAAATGCATTCCGACTAGCTTAAGCGTTTTGTTTGTAGCGCTTCACGGCTTCGGTGAGGCGGGGCACTACATCCATGGCATCGCCAAGCACACCATAATCGGCGGCTTTGAAGAACGGTGCTTCGGGGTCTTTATTGATGACGACGATGGTTTTGGAGCCATTCACGCCCGCCAGATGCTGGATGGCACCAGATATGCCGACTGCGATATAGAGATTGGGCCTGATGGTACCGCCCGTTTGACCCACGTGCTCGTGGTGTGGGCGCCAGTGCGAATCGGCAACAGGGCGGGAGCATGCCGTAGCGGCACCCAATTCCTTCGCCAAGTCTTCCAATACATACCAGTTTTCGGGACCTTTCATTCCACGACCGCCCGACACTACGAGTTCGGCTTCCGACAGCGGCACGTCGCCGGTGGCGTGACTGGCAGCAACCACCTTGAGGGCAAAATCGCGGTCATCGAAGGCCACATCGAGTACCTCGACAGATGCCGACCCTGCACCTTTTTGCACTTGGAAGGTGTTGGGCATCAAGGTCAACACTTTGATGTCGGATGTGATATTCAAATGGGCGAATGCCTTGCCGGCAAATACCGAACGCTTTACTGCGAACCCGTTGCTGAGGTCGGGGTAAGAGACGGCGCCTGCCACGAGGCCCGCCATCAAATTGGCTGCCACGCGGGGGGCAACCGCCCGCCCGGTGGTATCGTGCGATGCGATGATGACTTTGGCACCCATATGTTTGGCCGCTTCAATAAGCACTTTTGCATAAGCACGGGCGCTGAAATCGTCGAGCCGGCTGTCGGTGACGTGCAGTACTTTTTGGGCGCCGTAACAGCCCAATGCTTCAAGCTCGGCCGATGTTATGGTTCCCACGGCAACTGCGGTAACGGTACCGCCGGTCTGTTGTGCCACATGTGCGGCATACTGCACGGCTTCGAACGACTTTTTACGGAAACTACCCTTATTGTTCTCTACAAAAACGAGTATCGACATGGTATAATGTTTTTCTGGAAATTATTTGTTGAATGATATCCCTTGCAACTCAAGTAACTTATATGACCTTGGCCTCACGGTGCAGTAATGCCACCAGTTCATCCATATTGTCGGCTGCGACCATTTTGACGCCTGATTTTGCAGGGGGCAGCTCGTAGGAGACGGTTTTGACCAAAGCATTTACGGCAGCACCCGGCACCACTTTGAGCGGCTTGGTGCGGGCGGCCATAATGCCACGCATATTGGGGATGCGCGCCTCGGCCACCCCTTTTTGGCAAGATACCACGAGTGGTGTAGGGCAAGTCACGGTTTCTTCGCCGCCATCGGTTTCGCGATTGGCGGTGA